>NZ_VPDQ01000013.1:0-84614 GCF_013417535.1 Acinetobacter sp. YH12241
TCCACACAAGTTGTTCTTCATAATCTCTTAATGATCTTCTCACTACTTCGTCAGTAGCAAGCTAGGTCGGCTATATTACTCTCTATCTCTAGAAAGTCAACCAGTAATGAAAATTATTTTTAAACTTTCTTTCTAAAACCCAACTCAACCATTTCATGCTAAGTTACTGTTTTATCAGAAGTTTTAATCTTCATCACCGCCGATGGATGTGCATTCTACAGTATTTCAGGGGGCTTGCAATACCTTTTTCAAATAAATCTTACCGCATGTCTAATTTTTAACCTTTTATGAAGTTTTTATTCATTTATTATACAATTTTGCTTAAATTACGCCTATTCCTAGTAATACAGTTTATTATTCCGGGTTAAACAACGCCACTATACTCAGAACAAGGCTTTGGGGTTTCCTTATGCATCGCTCTATTTATTTATCTTTATGCTTATTTTCTTTGGCCTTTAGCCCATTAATTTTTGCTGAAGACACTATTCAGGCTGAACAGACTGAAATAGAAACTGAATCTTCTGCTACTACTGCTACGGTTCCACTCAGAGAAAAAATATCTTCTAAAGTGAGTCATCTGCAAACCCAGCTAAAAGTCGATGCTAGCGCTGCACAGGCTGAAGAAGTTAAAGATCCTTTCCAGGGCTGGAATAGAAAGGTGTATCAATTTAATGATGCAATCGATCAGGCAGTTGTTCGCCCCATTGCGGTTCAGTATCAGGAAAAGGTTCCTCAAGATGTGCGTGGCAGCTATACCCAGTTCCGTAGCAATTTAGGTGAACCATGGAATGCGGTAAACCAGTTGATTCAGGGCCGTCCTGCTCGTGCAGCAAAATCTTTGGGCCGTTTTACCATTAATACCTTAACTACTTTAGGTCTGGCAGACCCAGCCCGTCGTCTGGGACTGGATCATGAAGATGAAAAGTTCGGGATTACGCTAGGTTATTATGGTGTACCTTCCGGTCCTTATGTGATGTTACCGTTCCTAGGCCCAAGTTCTGTGCGTGATACTTTCGGTATGGCAGTCGATAGCCAGACCCGTCCACAGAAATATATTCTTGAAGATGATGAAGGCTTGTATTGGGGTGATCAATTCTGGCGTGCAATTGATAATCGTGCAGAATTACTTGATATTGAAGGTGTGTTAACAGGTGATCGTTATGCACAAATTCGCGATATTTATTTGCAACGTACCAATTATATGATCGCCCAGAAAAAAGGTCTGGAACAGGAATCTTTATTCCTTGAAGATGACTTCGATGATGAAAATCTTGAAGATGAATCTTTCGATGAAAATGAGACTGAATCTTCTAGTGATGACCTTTGAAACCTAAGTTCAATGATGATTTGCTAGCGAAAACCGTTCGCTAGCAATCATTTGCTTGTTATAGTACATCTTATAACTCATCCCAGGATCGAACTACCTGTCTATGTATTTCATTCAACCTACCCGTGATATTCCTTATTTAGATCAAGTGCTTGAGAAGCTTCCGCACGTTCAAGTAATCAAGCTGGAAGATCACGAGTTGTACGATGCGACGATTATTGCCATTGCAGATGTACATGATTATCTGAAATATAAGTGGAACCTTCCGACTGTCGTATTAGCGCTGGAAAATGAAGGAACAGCCTTGGCACAAGCTTGGGAACAAGGTGCTTTGGCAGGCTGGATCTGGGATAAACTGCCTGAACAACCCGATATCGCATTACAAAAAATCGATGCGCAATATAAGCGTAATCAGGATAGTCGTGATCTTCCTTCAGCAGCAGAGCTACAAAAACGTTTGCTACCGAATGAAATTGAATTAACCAATTATGCGGTTGAAACCTATTTTCAGCCTTCTGCCTATCTATCTGGCGATTGGTATGATTACTGGAAAATCAGCGATAAAGAAGTCATTTTCTATCTGGCAGATGTTTCTGGTCATGGCGTTACCAGCAGTTTATTAACATCCTGGATGGCAGCCTTTCATGGACGTTCGAAAACGCCTCGTGAGCTGATCAAGAAGCTGAACGGGATGCTGGTTCAGGAAAATATTGAAAAACATATTACCATGATTGCCGGAATTCTGAATCTGGAAACCCATGTCTTGAAATGGTCTAGTGCTGGCCACTACCCTCCTCCGATTATCTTTGAACCGAATCAGGAACCAAAAATCCTGTCATCCAGCAGCTTTCCTCTTGGTCTGACCGAAGACCTTGAGGTAGAAGAAAATGAATATATCCTCAGCCGCAATGCACGATTTATTATCTGTTCAGATGGAGCATTGGAGCCGTTTAACGGCGGTCTGAATGAACAATTTTCCCAATTATTGCATCACTTACAGAACGAATCCTTCGAAGCACCCGAACATGTTGCCGACGATATTGCCATTCTCAGCTTTATAAGAGTGAAATAGTAGTATAATCACAAGCTTTATAAGCACTTAATTTGATTGCGACTTTCAGCTACTTGAGTATCCGTAGACCCTATGGGATAATTTAATATCCTTCTCTGCAAATGGCATTTATATGTCAACAGGTCATGTTGAATATGCAAGCTTGAATGGAACGCATATTTTTAAGCTTATCGGCGAAGTGCGGGCCCAATCTTGTATTAGTCTAGACAAATTACTGAACAAACTTGAGCAGCAGGACAACGTTGTTGGCGCAATTGTTGATCTGACTGAAACCAGCTTTATTGACAGCACTGTACTGGGTGTCCTAGCAAAATTAGGACTTAAACTTAAGCAGCTCCATAAGATCCAGGCGGTGATGTTGTCGACTAACTCTGATATCACGACTCTGGCCAACAGTATGGGCTTGGGGCAGGTCTTTGTCATTTTGGATTACTGCGGTGATTCAAATGTATGTACGCGTAAACTGATGGAAGAACATGTGACGCATCAAGCAATGCTGAAAACTGTTCTAGATGCACACAAGACTTTAATGCGGTTAAATCAGAGCAACCAGAATATGTTTGAGCCCTTGGTCAAACAGTTGCAAAAAGAACAAGATAATCTAGATCAAGTGTCTGAACAAAAGGTATGAACACACAATAAGGAATCCCTATGACTTTACTTTCTGTTGCACAGATGAATTCCCAAAATGAAATTGAGCAAAATTTCATGACCATCGAATCATTAATTCAACAAAGTAAAGCAAAAGGTGCTGAGCTTATTGTCTTTCCTGAAAATTTCGTCTGTTTTGCTGCTGGTAAGCAGCGCGAAACTGCAGCTCAATTCGAGAGCATTCAACAACGCCTGGAACAACTAGCGCATCAATATCAGATCTGGATTATCGCAGGGACATTACCCTGTCCTTATCGTCCTGATGGTTCGATTATTGAAGATGGCCGGGTTAGAACCGTAAGTCTGTGTATTAGTCCAGAAAAAACTGAAGCTCGCTATGACAAGATTCACCTCTTTGACGTGCAGGTCGGTGATGCTGTTGGGGGCTATCAGGAATCCCAATTCTTTGAACCTGGTACCGATGTCGTCGTTGCGAAGACGCCTTTTGGCAATATTGGCATGATGGTCTGCTATGACCTGCGCTTCCCTGAACTTGCGCTTCATTTACGTGCCCAAGGCGCGAATATTTTAACTGCACCATCTGCCTTTACCTTCACCACTGGCCAAATGCACTGGCAATTATTATTGCAAGCACGTGCTATGGATACCCAATGCACAGTTCTTGGCGCTGCTCAACAGGGCTGGCATGGTGAAAAACGTCAAACTTGGGGACATGCTGCTGCAGCAAACAGCCGTGGTCAACTTCTCGATATGGTGCATGCGGAAGGCGCACAGATTATTACGGTTGATTTTGATTTGACTGGGCAGGCCAAAGTGCGTGAGTCTATGCCACTCATGCAGCATCGCAAGCTACTAAAGTTCTCTTAAGTCAGACTTTTTACCGCATTCTCATTCGCTTGCATAAATTAACAAAATCCCTGCTTATTCTTCCCTAGAAATTATGGAGCATAGAAGTTCCATAAAAGAACAAGCAGGAAATACTCTCATGTCATTAGAAAAAGCAGTATATACCGCACGTGCCAAAGCTACAGGCGGTCGAGATGGCCGTGCAACCTCTGACGATCAGATTCTGGATGTGAAACTGGCAGTGCCCAAGGAAATGGGTGGCCCAGGTGGCGGGACCAATCCTGAACAATTGTTCGCTGCAGGTTATTCAGCCTGTTTTTTAGGTGCCATGAAGTTTGTTGCCAACCGGGATAAAATCAATATTAGCAAAGATGCCTATATTGAAGGTGAAGTTGGCATTGGTCCGATTCCTACCGGTTTTGGCATTGAAGTGACTTTAAATATTCATTTAGAAGGAATGGAACAGGACGAAGCTCAAAAGCTGGTCGATGCCGCACACATCGTTTGTCCTTATTCAAATGCAACCCGAAACAATATTGATGTTACTTTGAATGTCATCACCTAAGTCTACATAAGCATTCCACTCTCTATCCTGAAAAATCAGAAGTCATTTCAGGATAGAGCTGATTATTCTTATAAAATTTTAATCAAAATTGCTTTGTGCTATTTAATAGAAAAATAATCATTTGAGATATTTACTTAAGAAAACTGCGCCTTCCTATCACAACGAATAAAAATTTACTCTGCCGCCTCATTAGTCACACGCAAAACTTCTTCAATAGTCGTTTTACCAGCCAGCACTTTACGTAAACCATCATCACGAATTGAACCAGATTGCTGACGTGCATAGGTTTCCAGCTCATATTCAGCCGCATTACCATGAATCAGACGGCGCATATGCTCATCAACCGGTACAATTTCGTAAATGGCGGTACGTCCACTAAAGCCGGTATTACCACACCGTTCACAACCGTGCGGTTGAGGTAATCTTAAATCCTGTGGATGCTCAATATGTTCAAACAGATTCTTTTCAAATGCATCCGCATCCTTCCAGGTCGCACAATGCGGACATAAGGTACGTACCAGACGCTGAGCAACTACCCCAATTAAGGAGCTGGATAGCAAGAATGGCTCAATTCCCATGTCTTTTAAACGGGTCACTGCACCAATCGCAGTATTGGTATGCAGCGTTGACAATACCAAGTGACCTGTCAGTGAGGCTTGAACTGCAATTTCTGCGGTTTCCAGATCACGAATCTCACCGACCATCACCACATCCGGATCCTGACGCAACATGGCTTTTAAAGCACGAGCAAAGGTCATGTCGACTTTGGTATTTACCTGAGTTTGACCAATCCCTTCTAACTGATATTCGACTGGATCTTCAGCCGTCAGGATATTTTTGGAACCATCATTTAAATCAGAAAGTGCTGCATATAAGGTAGTGGTCTTACCCGAACCGGTAGGTCCAGTCACCAGAATAATGCCATGAGGGCGATGCACCAGGGTCTTGAGTCGATCATAATCGTTATTCATCAAGCCCAGATGAGTCATATTCAGACGGCCAGCCTGTTTGTCCAGCAAACGCATCACCACCCGCTCACCATAAGAGGATGGCAAGGTCGAAACACGGACATCGACTTCACGCCCTGCCAGGCGTAAGGAAATACGGCCATCCTGAGGAATCCGTTTTTCTGCAATATCTAGCTTGGCCATGACCTTAATCCGTGATACCAGTAATGGTGCCAGTTCACGACGCGGCTGCACAATTTCACGCAACTGTCCATCGACACGCAAGCGTACAGAAAGTCGTTTTTCGAAAGATTCCACATGGATATCTGAGGCGCCAACACGGATCGCTTCCGATAACAGGGCATTGATCAGACGGACAATAGGCGCATCATCTTCCTGATCCATCAGGTCTTCAGCTTCAGGAACTGAATCGGCAAGACTTAATAAATCCGGGTGATCTTCCAGACCAGCCGCCACCTGCTGTGACTCACCGCTATCACCAGCAAAACTGGAACTGAGTAACTGATTGAATTCTTGTTCTGTACAATGTTGATACTGAGCCGGATGACCCAGCAAACGGCGTGCTTCCTGTAATGCAAGCATAGACGTATTGTCACGACGGACAATAAAAGCCTGATCTCCCTCATAACGCAACAGCACACCATGACGTTTCGCAAAGCTATACGGGATTTGTAATTGTTTCAGTACTTGCATCGCAGATTATAATAATGATGAAAAAATTTAAATTGAGTGTACTCTAAGCATATGACAGCGTGAAGTATGTTTTCAAAGATTTAGCAAGAAAGGATGCCAACATTGCCGCAAGATCAAGAGGAATTAAACCTGCAGTCTCCCAGAATTCAATGGTGGGGAGAGCAAAGTTTTGAAATTAACGAGTCCAAGGCCTGGCAATTTGGCTCTCTGCTGTTTCGTTTGACCAGAGGTTTGCAGGAATGGCGACTGGAATATTATCGTCCGACGGTGCAGTACGATTATGAACAGCAATGGCATCAGATTAATGATCCACTGTTTGCATTTCCGACACCGGTGAAAATTGAACGCTATATGTTCAAATCTACCCAAAGCAAGTTACAGCTTATGCCTCGTCTGGCGAATCGCTCAGTAGTGATTAAACCGGTTGATCCGATTTATATTCCGGCCGGTCAACGTGGAACGCTCTATATCAGTACCCCGCTATGGATTGCCGGTTTTGTCGAAGGTCAACGTGAACCGATTTTTGATCTTCCAGTGATTTTACCGAAAGACACCTGGTTTGGGCCAAATCACCGTTCCGGTGAAATTTGCTATGCTACCGCAGTCGATGGCCGGACTGAATTGCAACAATTACGTCCTCGTGCATTCCGGGCTGTGACTCCAATTGAGTTTCATAATACCAGTCAGCAGCAACTGCGTTTCGATCGGATGAATGTTCCAGTACCTGCATTGCCTCTTTTTTATAGTGCCAGCACTGAACGTCTGTGGACCTCGCAGATTAAGGTTTTGCATGAAGGTCTGGATCGCCCACCCCGGATCCGGGTGGAAAACCGTACCCCGCCCAATGCGGGTGAAGTGGATTATTTACACCCACCGCGTGATCCGGCGGGAAATTTATTTAATATGTTTGATTCATTTTTCTAAGAGCGTGTGATGCCAAATTCGAATATTCCAACCGAAGTCACCAACAGTCTCAAGGGAGTATTTACCAATATTAATACCGATCGCCTGACTGAAATCGTCGTCGCGGTTGTGCTGTGTTTTATTGGTTTCCTGATCGCACGTTTTTTTTCGAATGCTTTTATCCGTACTATTGGTATACGCTTTAATGCGCATCAGCAAATGGTCTGGCGCCGCGGGATTTTCTACTTTATTTTCCTGCTGTTTGTGATGGCGAGTTTGAAGGAAGCCGGATTTAAACTCAGTGTCTTTCTCGGTGCAGCAGGTATTTTAACCGTCGCACTGGGTTTCGCATCCCAAACCTCTGCATCCAACCTGATCAGCGGTATCTTCCTGATTGGTGAAGGATCTTTTGAAGTGGGTGATACCATTCAGATTACACTGATTCGTGGACATACCGTTGAAGGTGAAGTGATTTCGATTGATCTGCTCTCGGTTAAACTACTTACCCAAGACAATATCTATGTACGTTTGCCGAACGAACAGCTGATTCGGGCTCCGGTACATAACCTGTCCAAGTTTCCGATCCGGCGTATTCCGATTACCTTGGCTATTAATTTCCATGAAGACATCATCAAGGTGCGTGAAGTACTGCTTGATGTTGCCAATAAATATCCACTGGTTCTGGCCGATCCAAAGCCTGCAGTCACAGTCACCGCCTTCCGTGAATCTTCGATTGAACTTTTGTTTGCGATCTGGTGCCAGCAGGAAAATTATCTGAAAGTCCGTGATGAAATGCAGGAACGGATTCGAAATGGCTTTCTCGATAACCAGATTGAGATTCCGGTACCAAAAATGGGCTTTGTTGATCATCCACTGGCTCGCCCACTGGAAAATGAAGACATTGATCAATATGCCAATGAGAAGGAGCTTAAGAGAGAGCCGAATTTAAAATAACTTTTTCTATATCCTTTCTTAACCTCCCTTTACTAAGGGAGGAACTGTCATAAAAAGCCTGTCTTTCTCTTACACATCGTTTAAAGTAGTGCTTTAAGCTCGTTCAGGGTTTGGGAAGATTAAATTAATTGCTCAAATCTAGTAATTTAGATTCAAACCCTCTTCTCTCCATCCGGCATCGGTGCAATATATGCAATCAGTAGCATGACTCCACCGGCCAGCAGGAATGAAATCACACGCGTCAGTGTACCGGTATGAGACAGGTCAAATAACACCAGCTTCAAGCTGACAATGACCAGAATACTCCCCCCTAAAATCCACATCGGTTTAAGTCTTTTCAGGGTGGCCGTCCACATGGTCGCCCAGGCCAGTAATACCCAAAGAATCGTCAGGCTTAACTGTACTGTGGCATTGCTCCACAATTCCAGACTATTGAATGGTGTTTGCAGATAGATATGTAAGGCCCGTAATACAATATAGCTCGACAGCCATAACAGGCTTAGTACCATCAGTACCGACATCATCCCGCGATCGTGTCCTGCCCGAATCTGCTGCAACAGCATCCACAGGAAACTGGCAAGCATGCCCAGACTGATCAGATCAAATGGATTGAATAGAGGTAACCAGTAATATTGGAAAGCTTGCTGGTTAAACAGCTGTGAGCATATTAACCAAGCTCCCATTAACACTAAGCAGTTTTTACTCTGCCAGAGTAAGCGCCACTCTGAATTTTCTTTTTGTCGGTAACACCAGAACCAGAACACCAGAGGAAAAATTACCATACTCAGATAAGGCATGCTCGGTATTAAGCATACACTGGTCAAAGCCAAACTGGCAAAAACCCCAAAGCTCATCCACTCTTTGGATAAATCAATCCCTTTCACCGGTCTTAACCATAAAGCAGCCAGCAATAATGATGAAAGTGCAAAGATTCCACGCTCCAAAGCACTTGGCCAGACCAGAATCCCATTTTCGCTATAATCAACAGCCAGCAAAATCGCAATGATCACCAATGGCGTAAGACCGCTCCATTTTGGCAATAACCAGCACCATTCCTGATGCTTGCGCTGTATGATTTCACTTAGAACCGTATAACCCAGTCCAAGACTGAATAAACTATAAATATAAGCCTGTTCATGAGCAAACTCATCTTCAAGCAAGGCAAACAACATCAGGGTCGAAGCAAAACTGAGAATGCTCAGAAAACTGATACTTAAACTATTGAGCTGCTGGCGGTATTTGGCTTTAAGCTGACTCAGGAAGACGACGGCGACATAACAAAAGCTGAGAATCCAGAAAATTTTCCGCGGTGTGGGATTAAGCTCGATCAGATAGTAAACACTACTGAAGCCTGCCATGATCAGCAGTCCCATACTCAGATAATGCGCAACCCGAATATTCTTTTCCAATGCCCAGAGATAAATTAGTACTCCTTCAACTGCCCAACCGACTACGCTCCACTGCTCTGTCAATAAAATGGGTGGAACCAAAGCCAGAAAGATCAGCATCAAGCTGAGATAACTTTGGGAAATGACCTGAATACTTTCTCTACGACGCACTAAAGTCCAACAGATTGCAAATATCCCGGCAAATAACAGACTAAGCCCGGCTTGCCAAAGCTTCTGATCAGGCTGATTGAAATGAATCAGATACAGAAAAATATAGGCGGTAATCGGTGCAGCGAAAATCAGGGCAAGATCTAGAACCGGTTTTAGACGAAAACGGGAAAGATCCTGCCGGGCCAGTAACTGGCTAAAGCGAAAGCCTAGCCAGATGAATACCGCACTATGTGCCAGAATCAGGGCGGTCATTGTATAACGCTCGTATGTATGACCATGAATCAGGCTATACATCCCACCTACTATGACTGTGACCAGAAAGGCAATCTGGTTCAGGATTTTCCAAGGCCGCAAACTGCTGAGTAACAGCACGCCGATATTAATCAGCAGATAATAACTGATGAACTCAACCGCAGAAGCATCTCGGGTCGGCAAGGTAAACGGCGCCAGATAGGCAATGAATAAAGCCATAACTGCCAGCTCAATACTTTCCTGTTTCAAGCTTAAGTACAGCGTAATTGCTAAAATGACCAAGAACACCAGAGCTGCCAGTGGCAACGTGGCAATCACCAGATTGTAGTAGGCAAAGAACAAGGTCAGAAATAGTGCCCCTAATCCCAAGCCTTCCAGTGCCAGACCGAAACTGCGGTTTTTAGCGATCAGGGTATAACCCAATCCGGTAACAACAACAGCAGATAAAGCGACCAGTCCTAATTTTACCGCCAAGCTCAGCTGCCAGTGCTCTGTCGCAAAACGGAGTAATAAAATAATCCCAATGACCAGAATCGCGATCGCAGCTTTAAGGACCGGATTTCCTCGAAAAATCCACTGCTGGATCTGATCCAGCAATTGTGGTTGATCTGAACTAGCTTGAGCAGCAATGGGTAAAGGAATATCTGGTTGAGTGATTTCTGGATGTATCTGATCTGCTGACCGGTAACGAGATTGCAACTGGACAATGTTACGTTCCAAACGTTGTAACCAGCGTAATAGAAAGAAAATCCAGGCGGTAATGCCGATCCCCATCAGCCAGTTGAGCTCAGTCACGCCTCCGACAATGGCGATAATAGAAGAAATATATAGCGGTATTTTAGAATTGGCTGGCACAATCACCTGCGTCGGTGCAGCCAGATCCCGCACGGGCGCTTCAATGGCACTGATATATTGCATCACGCTGATCAGGAAACCCAGACCAGTGAGATAAGTCACGATCTGCAATTCCAGATACCATGCACTTATCCCCACAATTACCAGACTAATCAGCCAGATCATACGCAATTCATTTTGCCCTGCCGTCATTCTTCTCGTTCTCGTTCCTTAACCATGTCATCATACAACAGCTTGTACTGCTTATTTCATCTTCACCCGATATTCGCTAAGCTGTAGAAACCGACTTGCCCCTGCGAGTGCAGTAAAAATCACGTACAATAAAACTGTTTTTTGAATAAGGAATTGATTACATGCCACCATTTGTCTTGGTCGATGGCTCTTACTTTTTATTTCGTGCCTTTCATGCACTACCACCATTAACCACGTCAACCGGTCTGCACACCAATGCAATTCGTGGTGCGATTTCTGCTATTCAAAAACTGATGCGCCGTACCCAGCCAACCCATATGGCGGTGATTTTTGACACGCCTGAACCGACTTTCCGTCACGAGCTATCACCTATTTATAAAGGTGACCGTCCGAGCATGCCGGAAGAACTGTCACAGCAAATTCCATACTTACATGCCTTGATTCGTGCTTTGGGCATTCCCCTGCATATGCTGCCAGGTGCGGAAGCGGATGACATTATTGGTACACTGGCTAAACGTGCTGAAGCTTTAGGCCATCAGGTGCTGATTTCGACTGGTGATAAAGACATGGCACAGCTGGTGACTGATAAAGTGACCCTGGAAGACAGTTTCAAAGAAAAACCAATGGATGTTGATGGGGTTTTTGAAAAGTTTGGTGTATGGCCAAACCAGATCATTGACTATCTGACCCTGATGGGCGATGCCTCAGACGGTATTATGGGTGTGCCTGGGATTGGGGCGAAAACTGCAGCCAAATTACTCAATGAATATGGCTCGATTGGTGGCATTCTGGAAAATGTCGACAAGATCAAAGGTAAAGTGGGTCAGAATATTAAAGACAATACCGATGGCATTGCATTGGATCATCAATTGGCCAGCATCATTTGCGATCTGGATTTAAGCTTCACTTATGATGACCTGAAACTTCAGGACCCAAATGTAGAAGCTTTACGTAATCTTTATACTGAACTGGAATTCCGTAACCAGCTGCAATCACTGGACCATCCGAATAATCCAAACAATCGTAACTATAAACAGGCTACCCAATCGATTACTGCTAAAGCAGCACCTGAACCTCAGGAAGCCGATGAGCAGCAGGCGACACTGAGCAGTGATAATGATCAGCTTGGAGAAGCCACTTATCATACCGTCTTGACTCAGGAAGATTGGAGTAAGCTGTTTGAACGTTTAAATACTGAAAAACGCTTTGCTTTTGATACTGAAACCACCAGTCTGGACTATCGTATTGCACAGATTGTCGGTTTTTCGGTGGCTTTTGATGGCCAGGATGCCTATTACGTACCGCTAGCACATGATTATGAAGGTGCTCCAGAACAGCTAAATCGTGAAGAAATTCTGGCTCAGATCAAACCGATTTTAGAAGATGAAGCGATTCAGAAAATTGGCCACCACCTGAAATATGATGCGCATGTTCTGGAAAATCACGGCATTCATCTGGCGGGCTGGTATTTTGATACCATGCTGGCTTCTTATGTGCTGAACTCGGTTGCCACCCGCCATGGCATGGACGATGTTGCTCGTCTGTACTTAAGCCACTTAACCACCACTTATGAACAGGTGGCAGGCAAAGGCGCCAAACAAAAAACTTTCAATAAAATCGAGATCGAAACTGCAGCACACTATGCCGCAGAAGATGCGCATGTGACCTATCGTCTGTTTGAAGTACTCAGCAAAAAGCTGCAGACTTATCCTGAACTGGTCAATATTCTGCATAATATTGAAATGCCAGTAGCCCGTGTGCTGACCAGTATGGAAGAAAATGGCATCCGACTGGATCTGGCTTTCCTGGATCAGCTCGGTTGTGAGTTCGCTCAAACCATGCAGAATCTAGAAAATCAGATCACGGAAATAGCCGGTGAAGCGTTTAATGTTAGCTCCCCTAAGCAGGTCGGTGAAGTTCTGTTTGACAAACTGGGCCTAAAAGGTGGTAAAAAGACCTCTACCGGTCAGTACAGTACCAGCGAAAGTGTACTGGAAAAATTGGAACACCCGATTGCTGAACTGATTTTGGAATATCGCGGTCTGTCTAAACTGAAAAGTACCTATACCGATGGTCTATGCAAACAGGCCAATAACGAAACCCATCGTGTGCATACCAGTTATCATCAGGCACTCACAGCCACTGGCCGTTTATCGTCTACTGATCCAAACCTGCAAAACATTCCAATTCGTGCGGAAATCGGACGTCAGATTCGTAAGGCCTTTATTGCACCTGAAGGTCGTGTCTTACTCGCAGCCGATTATTCACAGATTGAATTGCGTCTGATGGCACATTTATCTCAGGATGATGCGCTAGTAGATGCCTTTAACCATGGACAGGATGTGCATCGCCGTACCGCAGCTGAAGTTCTGGGTATCCCGCTTGAAGAAGTGACCAATGATCAGCGTCGTCAGGCCAAAGCCGTGAATTTCGGTCTGCTCTATGGCATGTCTGAATTTGGTCTGACCCGTCAGTTAGGTTTCACCCGTCAGGAATCACAGGAATATATCAAACAGTATTTCCGCCGTTATCCGGGGATTTATGAATATATGCAGCGTACCCGTCAGGTTGCATTGGAACAAGGCTTTGTCGAAACCATTCTGGGTCGTCGATTGTATACGCCAGATATCGATGCCCGTAACATGATGGTCCGCAAAGCTGCTGAACGTGCGGCGATTAATGCACCATTACAAGGTTCGGCTGCAGATATCATCAAAATGGCAATGATTGAGGTTGATAAAATGCTACCTAAAGATCAGGCCAAAATGCTGCTACAAGTGCACGATGAATTGGTGTTCGAAGTTGATGAAGCGATTGCAGATGAACTGGCACCTCAACTGGCTGAAGTGATGCAATCCGTGATTGAAATCTCTGTACCTTTGGTCGTGGAAGTCGGTAAAGGCATGAACTGGGATGAGGCGCATTAATACTAAAGCTCCTTCCTCCTTTTAGGAGGAAGGTTGGGATGGAGGTTATTTAAATTTATACACCTCCCCCTAACCCTCTCCTACAAGGAGAGGGAATTTTCTTGAAATAAAAAAGGACGCCTAAGCGTCCTTTTCTTTGGGATCTGATTAAAGGCCGGTTAGCAACACAATTGCCACCTGGTTCATAATCATTTCAATTACGATCAATGCCAAAATTGCCAAGATTGGAGACAGATCGATCATCCCCATATTCGGCATGATACGACGGAACGGTGCCAATAATGGCTCTGCAAGTTCCTGAACTACCTCAATATAAGGTGAACGGGATTGCGTAAACATCACCACCCAGCTCAAAATAATTGTTGCAAAAATCAGGTAACGACAGAAACGGATCAAATCCTGCATCATGGTAACGAAGGTTAGAATAAGCAAATGGATTGGACCATTTGGCATTCCCCCAGACAAATACATGATGCCAAAAATTTTCAGCAAATACAGCACGACCAAAAGTGCCAGTGCAGCAGTATTCACCCGGCCTTTACCTGCAGTTGGGAAAATACGCCCAAACACATCTACAATTTTAGTCGCTTTGACAGTAGATAGAACGACAGGATTATAAGGACTCACCGCGGCTAATTGCATTAAAAAGCGGAAGAATACGAGCAAAATCGCGACGTTAATGATAATGCCAAAAATTAGCGCAGAATTTGCACCCATACTTGAACGTTCCTAAAAATTAAACTGATAGATTATTTGCTATTGTCACTGAGCTCTTGGGCCAGTTCCTGACTACGTTTTTGCGCAGCAGCAAGCGCTGCCTGAATATTCTGAGAAATCTGCGCGCGATCAAACACTTCCAATGCCGCCTGAGTTGTACCATTCGGAGATGTTACATTCTTACGTAGCTCTGCCGGTGTATTCGAACTGGTGATCGCCATTTGCGCTGCCCCCAAAGCAGTTTGCAATGTCAATGCAGTAGCTACTTTTTCATCCAGACCTAAATTCTTGCCTGCACGAATCATGCTTTCCATCATATAGAAGAAGTAAGCAGGTCCTGAACCAGAGACTGCAGTTACGGCATCAATCTGAGCTTCTGAGTTTACCCAAATTGTCAGACCGGTAGAAGCCAAAACCTGACTCGCCAGCTCACGGTCATCATTACCAACTTCTGCATTGGCAAATAAACCATGTGCACCAGTCTGTACCAATGCGGGTGTATTCGGCATCACACGGACAATACGATCAGTACCCAATAGCGCAGATAGTGTTGCAATCTCGGCACCCGCAACAATTGAAATCACCAGCTTGCCATCAAGTAAACCTTGAAGTGGTTTTAACACACCAGCTAAAACCTGTGGTTTGACTGCAAACAGGACGATATCCGCATCTTTAATAGCAGCAATATTATCATCGGTGACATTGACTTCTTTTTCTGCAAGAAGTGAGCGTACTTTCTCAACCGGATCAGAAACTGTAATACGCATTGCTGGCAACCCCTGCGAAATCAGCCCGCCAATCAAGGCTTGAGCCATATTACCGCCACCAATAAAACTAATATTACAATTTAAAGCTGCACTCATGTTTAATGCTCGTCGTTGAATTCTAAAGTTGAAGAAACCGAAATGGGTAGCCATCCCCCTGCTTCACAATATGCAGATTGAGCTAACCAAAATCCTTTAGGTGTAAACACGCCTAGCATAACATTATCTGTGCTTAATATTTGAATAGTATGCCGAGTCCAGGGAAATATTTGCGCTTCCTGAATAGCTTTTTTGAGCGGCCAGTGTCCCACCCGTCCATAGAGATGGATTTTTTCACCCCCCTTCCGTTGCCGTAAATACAAGGGTTGTCCTAATAAAGTGGGAGATAATCCTATCTCAGCCCTTTGAATCCTGAATTGACCGGAAGGAAGATGAACCTGATCTTTATTCTGTAAAATGATCTGCTGTTCGGCTACAGTCGATTGTTGGTCAACCAGATAAACTTCAGCTTTTAGGCGATGCAACTGCTGCTGATAACGCACATAGTAATAACCCGACCAATGCAGCGCTGCTTGAGCATCTGGTTTCGCTCCAATTACTTCAGCCTGTACACGCTCAACCATGTCCAGAGAGGGACGATATTGTCCCTCGCCTTTCATCCAGACCGAGAGTAACTGACGCTGCCGTGCTTTGGATAAACTTGAGAATGAAGATAGATCGAGAATTTCGGCGTTACCACAGAGTTTGAGATCCTGCTCTAATACTTCTTGCAGAATGTTTTGTGCATCCTGCATCAGTTCACTGGTACGAGCCAAGGCAGACTGCATTTTCGGATAGCGATGACTTAAGACTGGCCACAGCACCTGACGTGCCCAGGCACGGTCATAATGAGTATCCTGATTAGTCGGATCTTCAATATTCTGGATATTTAAATCTGCTGCCCATTGGCAAATCTGCTCACGAGAAATATCCAGCAGTGGCCGCCAGATGGTTAAATCTGTCCGTATATCGATCGCTTTCATGGCAGCCAGACCATCAATCCCTGCACCAGAAAGTAAGCGCAACATCAAAGTTTCTGCCTGATCCTGCTGATGGTGAGCCAAGACCAGAATTTCATTGGGCCGAAGATGCCGTAAATAAGCTTGATACCGTGATTGGCGAGCCTGTGATTCCAGATTGCCGCTGGCAACATGGACGGGCTGAATGATGCAAGGAATATTTAGTTGCTGACACTGATGCTGGACAAAAGTGCCCCATTCATTGCTGATACTTTGCAATTGATGATCAATATAAATTGCGCGGATTTTTTTCGGGTACAAAAAAAACATCAGATGCAGCAACAGCATAGAATCTACGCCGCCACTGCATCCGATTAGAAATTTTGTTTCTGCAGGAAATTCCTGCAGTTGCTTTAAGATGCCAGACCTAAATTGTCGCTGCCAAACTTCATTAAACGTTGGTAACGTGCTTCGCATCGTGCTTGTGGTTCCATTGCTTGCAGTTCATTTAAAGCTTCTTTCAGGACTGCTTTCAGTTGGTACATGACTTCATCCGGATCCAGATGTGCGCCTTCACCTTCATCAACGACGTATTCAACAATGCCCATCTTCTGTAATTTTTCAGCAGTCAATGCCAAAGCTTCACTGGCCTGTTCTGCTTTTTCTGCGGTTTTCCACAGAATAGATGCACAACCTTCTGGTGAAATCACTGAATAAATACTGTGAGAGAGCATCACTACACGATCCGCAACACCAATGCCGAGTGCGCCACCTGAACCACCTTCACCCAAAACTGTAGCAATTACAGGTACTTTCAGATTAGAAAGTTGTGCCAAACTTGACGCAATCGCTTCAGCCTGACCACGCTCTTCCGCACCCACACCTGGGTATGCACCCATGGTATCAATAAAGGTGAAGACTGGCAGATTAAAACGTTCCGCCATATCCAGCAGACGCTGAGCTTTACGGTAACCTTCCGGGTTACTCATGCCAAAATTATGCTGTAATTTTTCACGGGTACTACGACCACGGTGCTGACCCACGATCATCACTGGTTGTCCATCGAAACGTGCCAGACCACCGATCATTGCGCCATCATCACCATAGAGACGGTCGCCATGCAAAGCATCAAATTCAGTGAATATTTCACCTACGTAGTCCAGAAATTGTGGACGTTCCGGATGACGAGCAATCTGTACTGTCGTCCATGCTTTTGATGGGGTAGCTTTATTTTTCATAGGTCAACCGTTTTCATCCCTATAAAGGTATTAATTAACAAATTGTTCAGATTGAACCGAGAGCTCGATCTCCCAATTTTTAAACTGCACCTGTTCATCATGCAGTTCAGCAATCAGTAATGGCCATTGTTTGGCATCACCAGAAATGCTGAGCTGCCATTGTTGCGCATTCTTGACCTTGAGTTCAATGGCAGGAAGCATCTCATCACTACGACTGTGATTGACCAAAACCGCCAGACGCAACAGCAAACACAGCTGTAAAAGTTTAGTTCCACCGACTTTCATCACATCATGCTTGGCATCAGCGCGCAATTTACGACGATGGTGTGCGACCAAATGTGACAAATAATTCTGATCTACCTGCGAAAAACCGGCAATGTCAGAATGTTGCAATAAATAGGCACCGTGGCGGTGATAACCACTATGACTGATCGCTAAACCAATTTCATGCAAATAAGCTGCACGACGAAGTAAATCACTGTCCTCGCTATATAGGCCAAGATCAGCTGCTACATCATCAAACAGTTTTTGTGCAGTCTGCACTACACGTTCGGCCTGCTTGGCATCGGCATTATAACGACCAATTAAGGCATGGACTGAACGATCACGGATATCTTCATGCTTGAAACGACCCAAGAGGTCATACATCACGCCTTCACGTAATGCACCATCTGAATACACCAGATATGGAATATTCAACACATCAAATACCGCATATAAAATGGCAATTCCTGCAGGTAAAACTGCACGACGGTCATCTTTCAGACCTTCAAACTCCATGTCCGAAACATGCTTATATTTGAATAATTTATCTTTAAGTTTTTCCAGACCTTCACGGGTGAGCTGTTCTTTATCATTGCTCCAGCCCATATTGACACAGATCTGACGACAGGCTTTGATCGTACCACTCGAACCAACGACTGCATCCCAACCGGCAGATTTATAAGTATTGGCAATGCCTGAAATTTCTTTACGTGCCGCAGTCACTGCCTTATCAAATGCTTTATGGGTGATTTCACCATCAGCAAAGAATTTCTTGGTAAAAGTCACACATCCCATCTGCACAGATTCGGTATGAATGGGTTCGAATTCTTCCCCAATAATCAGTTCAGTCGAACCCCCACCGATATCTACCACCAGACGACGGCCAGTATTGGCCATGGTATGTGACACACCGAGATAAATTAGACGCGCTTCTTCGCGACCAGCAATAATTTCAATCGGTTTTGGTAAAATTTCAGCTGCTTTCTGAATAAATTCATGACCATTTTTGGCCTGACGCAAAGCATTCGTTGCCACAATCCGTAAACGGTTCGGTTGTACCGATCCCAAGCGTCCGACAAAACGGGCCAGACAAGCCAAACCGCGCTGCTGTGCGGCTTCAGTCAAATTTTTATTTTCATCCAGTCCCGCAGCAAGTTGAACCTTTTCTGACATTGATGCGACTTTTTTCACTTCGCCATGATCCACCCGGGCAATCGCCAAATGAAAACTGTTTGATCCCATATCGATGGCTGCGAGTAATTCTTCATCAATCAAAAAATCAGACATTCTAGAAATAAACCTTTTAAGAATTGTGCTTAGAGTAATTCACAACCATGCAATTTAAAAGCCATTTGTCAGGACAATTTCGCGTAATTATTTTTTTCATTTATAGGACAATTGTATGAGGCGATGGTGACTATCGTGATCATCCATTAGACAAAACAACATTAAAGCTTGAAAATTTACAGATTCCTCTACATTGTTAAAGATGGCTATGTAATACTAATAATTATAGTTATCTTTATAAAATTAATTCTGGAGCACTCCATGTCTGGCAACATCGTAAACACTACTGACGCAAACTTCGAAGCAGACGTTCTTCAATCAGACGTTCCTGTACTGGTTGATTTCTGGGCTGGCTGGTGTGCGCCATGTAAAGCTATTGCCCCTGTACTTGAAGTATTGGCTGATGAATATCAAGGCAAAGTGAAAATTGTCAAAGTTGACGTAACATCTTGCGAACAAACTGCTGTGAATTTCAATATCCGCAACATTCCAGCTTTATTGATGTTTAAAAATGGTGAAGTCGTAGCGACTCAAGTCGGTGCAGCACCAAAATCTAAATTGACTGCATTTATTGATCAAAACATCTAAGCATAAAATGCTATAGTAAAAATACGCGACCAAAGGTTGCGTATTTTTTTCGTCTATAAATTGACAAAAACCTGTTTCTCTCTTATATTTCAACTTCAAGAGATAAAGGATGCTAAATCCTGTCAGTTTCTTACAAGACACATTACATAACATGCCGCTCGGCAATAGAAATTGTTTTCACATTTCTCTTTGAAACAATCAAACAGACCTCTGAATTGTTCTTGTGCAAATTCAATTGCTTTCGTTTGAATGCTTATATGCGGCCGAATGTTACTCCCTTTCTAACCTATACCTTAGAACTTTGATTCTATCTGACCACTTATGAATTTAACCGAACTCAAGAAAAAACCGATTGGCGAACTCATCAAGATTGCCGAGTTTATGGGCCTTGAAGGTATGGCTCGTAACCGTAAGCAAGACATTATTTTTGCCATCTTAAAACGCCATGCGATGAATGGTGAAGAGATTTTTGGTGATGGCGTTCTAGAAATTTTGTCAGATGGTTTTGGCTTCTTACGCTCTGCAGCAGGCTCTTATTTGGCAGGTCCTGACGATATCTATGTCAGCCCATCACAAATTCGCCGCTTTAACCTGCGTACCGGTGACACCATTACGGGAACCATTCGTCCGCCTAAAGAAGGTGAGCGTTATTTTGCTTTGCTGAAAGTCAATCAGATTAACTACGATACCCCGGAAAATTCACGTAACAAGATCTTGTTCGAAAACTTAACTCCATTGTTCCCTACTGAACAATTAGTGATGGAACTTGGTAATGGTACGACTGAAGATTTAACTGCACGTGTCGTCGATCTGGTGGCACCAATTGGTAAAGGTCAACGTTCAATTATCGTTGCACCACCGAAAGCTGGTAAAACCATGCTATTACAGAACATCGCGCAATCGATTGTTCGTAATAACCCTGAATGTTTCCTGATTGTCCTTCTGATTGATGAACGTCCTGAAGAAGTCACCGAAATGGAACGTACCGTTCGCGGTGAAGTGGTCGCTTCTACCTTTGATGAATCACCTGCCCGTCACGTTCAAGTGGCTGAGATGGTGATTGAAAAAGCCAAACGTTTAGTTGAACACAAGAAAGATGTGGTGATTCTGCTGGATTCGATTACCCGTCTGGCACGTGCATATAACACTGTGATTCCTTCATCAGGTAAGGTATTAACTGGTGGTGTAGATGCACATGCACTTGAACGTCCAAAACGTTTCTTCGGTGCGGCACGTAATATCGAAGAAGGCGGTTCTCTTACTATCATTTCTACTGCACTGATTGAAACCGGCAGTAAAATGGATGAAGTCATTTACGAAGAATTCAAAGGTACAGGTAACCAGGAAATCACGCTAGATCGCCGTATTGCGGAAAAACGCGTCTTCCCTGCGATGAATATTAAGAAATCCGGTACGCGTCGTGAAGAACGTTTAATGTCCGAAGACAAACTTCGTAAAGTCTGGATTCTACGTAAACTTCTGCATACCCAAGATGAACTGGTCGCGATGGAATTCTTGCTTGACCGCATGAAAGAAACCAAGACCAATGATGATTTCTTTGATCAAATGAAACGCAAAGCATCGAACTAAAATTATCGGAAAGGTCACCATTCAAGGTGGCCTTTTTTTATGGTTGACGCATGTTACACAATGAAACAATGTAATGAGATATCTGTAAACTTATTTTTAAGTTTTTGATTATTAAAATAAACAAATAAATAACTGTATAATTTTTATAAGCTTAATAAGCCTTTCTCCAATCTATATCTTTCAATTAATTGTTATTTTCTGTTAAAAAACCCTTAATTTTTATCGTTTTTTCGCTGTTTTTGATGCTCCCCTAGTAGCAATTAAAAATGCGCAGTGATAGCATATTTGCAGACCAGTTAGACTGCTCCTGCGTTGTTAGTCCCTAACACTATTAGGAATAATAAAAGCATATTACAGCCTGACTTTGGTTTTTTTTAATCTCAATTTTTTAGAGAGTGATGCCATGTTATTCAAAAAAATCGCTATTGCTGCTGCAGTTGCTACTACTTTAGCTTTCGTTGGTTGTGCTAAAAAAGCTGACGACGCTGCTGCTGACGCTAACCAAGCTGCATCTGAAGCTGTAGAAGCTGCTTCTGAAGCTGAAGCTGCTGCTGACGCTGCTGCTGTAGAAGCTACTTCTGAAGTTGCTGCTTCTGACGCTGCTGCTGTTGCTGAAGCTGACGCTGCTGCTGCTGTTGCTACTGACGCTGCTGCTCAAGCTACTGCTGCTTCTGAAGCTGCTGCTCAATAATCTTTACGATTATTCAGTACAAAAAAAGAGAGCCTTTGGCTCTCTTTTTTTTGTTTAGAAATATAAAAGATTAAAAAAATAAAATTTTTAAATGAAAAAAAGCAGATCAATTGATCTGCTCATTCCCCACACGTTGACGGAACTTCTGCCCCGCGCGGAACGTAACAACACGGCGTGCAGAAATCGGAATCTCTTCACCCGTCTTCGGATTACGGCCTGGACGTTGGCGCTTATCACGTAACTCAAAGTTACCGAAACCCGATAATTTTACTTGTTCGCCCGAGATTAGCGCTTGGCTAATCTCATCGAAAAACAACTCGACCATTTGTTTAGCTTCACGACGGTTTAAACTCGTGAGCTCACTTAAATGATCAGCCATTTCTGCTTTTGTTAATGCTGTCATGAAGCCCTCAATGTCGCTTGGTAAGTGTTTTCCAACACCTGAAGGATATTATCCATACCTGATTTAATTTCAGCATCTTCCAGTGTACGGCTTGGATGCTGCCAGAGAAGTGCAAATGCCAGTGAGCGTTTCCCTTCTTCTACTCCTTGTCCAGTGTACACATCGAACAACCATGTCGAGCCTAGAAGCTCTCCACCTGTTTTTTCGATAAGTCCCTGAATTTCGCTAACATTAATCTTATCACTAATTAAAAGCGCAATATCACGTCGAACCGATGGAAAACGTGATAATTCTGTAAAATTAGATACATAAGTTTGCAAAACAGCCGATTGATCTAATTCAGCGACCCAAGTCGTCGCCAAATCGAGCTCATCTTCCAGCGACGGATGTAAACGACCTAAGTAGCCAATTGACTGACCATTCACTAGAATTTCAGCAGATTGACCAGGATGTAACCAGCTACGTTCAGAACGTACATATTCTACATTCAGACGCGCAGCTGCCAGAATTTCCTCAATATCACCTTTGAAGTCAAAGAAATCCATTGGCTGCGCTTTACCATGCCAAGTTTCAGGTGTACGTGAACCTGTGGCAATCAAGGCAAAAGTTGGAATCTGTTTTAGATCATGAATCGAAGCCGCATTCTGGTAATCAAAACGCAGACCGAGTTCGAAGAAACGTACACGGTTCTGCTGACGGTTGACATTGTACTGTACGCATGGAATCAGGCTAGACAGTAAAGTTGAACGCATCACTGCCAAATCGCTTGAAATTGGGTTCGCCAAAGCCAATGGATTCACCGCTGGATTCAGCTGTTTTTCCAGTTTCAGGTCAGCAAAACTGAAGCTGATCGCTTCCTGATAACCCAAGGTCACGGCTGTTTGACGAAGCTGAGTTAGTTCGAATTGATCTTCATATTTCGCCAACTTCACATCAATGACCGGTAAGCTGATTTGAATATTGTCATAACCGTGAATACGGGCAACTTCTTCAATCAGGTCTTGGTAAATTGCCATATCATAACGGTGTGATGGAGGAACCACTGACCACTGGCCTTCAGCTTTTACAGTCACTTCACAACCTAAACGCGTTAAAGCATCTGTAATGAAATCTGATTCAACTGTATAACCTAATAATTGATCGACTTGAGCTTGTTCTAGCTCAATCGCTTCACGTTTTGGTAACAGCTCTGATTTTTCAGCTACAATGATTGGACCAAACTCACCGCCTGCAAGCTCAGCAATCAACTGAGAAGCACGGTGCATTGCGATCATAGGAAGTTCAAAGTCTACACCACGTTCATAACGTTGTGATGCATCAGTATGCAGACCGAAACGACGAGCACGGCCAGCAATATGCAATGGCGCGAAAAATGCTGATTCCAGGAAGATTTCAGTAGTTTCATCAGTTACTGATGAAGACAGGCCCCCCATAATCCCTGCAATCGCTAATGCTTTTTCATCATCTGCGATTACCATCACGTCGTCTTGCAGTTCCACTTCCTGTTCATTTAATAGAACCAGTTTTTCACCTGCAGTCGCTTGACGTACATGTACTGAACCTTGAACCTTGCCACCATCAAAGGCATGCAGAGGTTGACCCAGTTCCATTAATACATAGTTGGTAATATCGACCAGAATACTGTGCTGACGGATACCGGCACGTACTAAAGCTCGTTCCATCCACTCAGGGGTTGGTGCTTTGGTATTGACGTTTTTGATCACACGACCGAGGTAACGTGCACAACCTTCAGTTTCAACAACGACTTTCTTCTCATCTGCAAGAGTTGCTGCAACTTCTTTAATTTCAGGTGCAGTGACAGGCAATTGGTTAATTACACCAATTTCACGTGCGATCCCGCGAATGCTGAAACAGTCACCACGGTTCGGGGTGATGCTGATATCAATCACGTTGTCATCAAGGTCTAAATATTCACGAACATTGACACCGACTGGTGCATCTGCAGGAAGCTCTAACAGACCATCAATTTTGTCTTCAAGATCGATTTCTGAAGCGCCACATAGCATACCTTGTGATTCAACACCACGCAGTTTGCCTTTCTTGATTTTAAAATCGCCTGGTAATACTGCACCGATGGTAGCTACTGGTGCTTTCATACCGGCACGTACGTTCGGTGCACCACACACGATTTGCAAAGGCTCACCTGAACCAATGTTCACAGTCGTTACACGTAAGCGATCTGCATCAGGATGCTGTTCGACAGTCAGGACTTCACCCACAACCACACCTGTGAAGGGTTTTGCGGCTGGAGACAAATCATCTACTTCCAAGCCCAGCATAGTCAGTTGGTCAGACAGTTTTTCGCTATCGATGGCTGGGTTAACCCATGTGCGCAGCCAATTTTCGCTAATTTTCATACATTCATTTCCTTAATCTCCCCTAGCCCCTCTTTTTCAAAGAGGGGAAATCCCACACCCTATCTTGTTTCGTGTAAGTCCCCCTTTTACAAAGGGGGATTTAGGGGGATTTTTAAATCTAAAAATTAATATGTTTTAGCCACTCAACTTTATAAGAAGAGGCTATCAAATCTCTTAAGCAAACTGGCGTAAGAAACGCACATCGTTTTGATAGAACATACGCAGGTCATTAATGCCATAACGCAACATTGCAAAACGTTCTACACCTAAACCAAATGCAAAGCCTTTGTATTTGTCTGGATCAATACCCGCAGCGCGAAGTACATTCGGATGCACCATACCGCAACCCAAAACTTCTAACCATTTGCCGCGCTCATCCATAATATCCACTTCAGCACTTGGCTCAGTGAACGGGAAATAAGACGGACGGAAACGCACTTTCAAATCTTTTTCGAAGAATTCGTTTAGCAGGTTTACCAATAATCCTTTCAGTTCAGCGAAGCTGGTATTTTCAGCAACGTATAAGCCTTCGATCTGATGGAACATTGGTGAATGTGTCTGGTCAGAGTCACAACGGTATACACGGCCTGGGCACACGATACGAATTGGTGGCTGCTGGGTTTCCATGGTACGAATCTGTACGCCCGAAGTATGGGTACGTAGCAGATGGTTCACATCAAAGTAGAAAGTGTCGTGCATGGCACGTGCAGGGTGATGGCCTGGAATATTCAATGCTTCGAAGTTGTGATAGTCATCTTCAACTTCTGGACCAGTCGCTACTGTAAACCCTGCTTTGGTAAAGAATTGACAGATACGTTCTTGTACTTGGGTCACTGGGTGGATGCTGCCCACCTGTTGGCCACGACCGGGCAAGGTAATATCAATTGTTTCACTAGCAAGCTTTTGTTCTAGTGCAGCTTTTTGCAGTTCAGCCTGACGTTGTGTCAAAGCACTTGTGATGGCTTCACGAACTGCATGAATTTGTGCCCCAAACGCTTTACGTTGTTCAGGATCCATTTTCCCCAGCGACTTAGATTGTTCCGCGAGCTGGCTTTTTTTCCCCGTAAATTGCACTCGTACTTGATCAAGTGCAGCAAGGTCTTGAGCTGCTGCAATCGCAGCGAGCGCTTCAGTGGTCAGGGCTTCCAGTGACATAGTAACTCTCAAAGCAACAGGTTAGAAATATTTTTAAAAACCCCATATTCTAACAGTTTTTAGGCGAGTTGATGAAGTGCGCTTTTAATGAAAATTAGATTGGCATAGCGAAAAATAAAAAGTATAAAATAAGCAGGATATCAATTAGATCAAATCACTATGGCACTCGATCAAATTTGGAAACAGCAACTGACCCTCGTCACTTATGGCAATGAGTTTTTAACTCAGGATCTCAGTTTCAGCCGCTGGCTGAATCACTCCATTTTTAATCAGCACCATTTAACTTTTCGAGATCTGATTTCCCAGCATTTACTGGCACAGCACTTTCAAATCTGGTTAGAAGGTCTGAAAAAACAAGGTGTTCGTCGTATTAGTCTACATTCTTCACATTTACTGGAAGATGAAAATAACCCTAATGCCAATGTTGAGCTGGTTCCTTTGGCTCATGTGATTATCAGTCATCATGCTCAAGGTAAAACCGCCTGGATGATCGGTAAGGAACTGGCTGAATGGTATACCGCTGATAATGATTATGAAGCACCAGAAGCCCAACAGTCGCCTTTACGTCATGAAGTATTCTGGCGTTATGAACTGAACAGTAAACTGGCCAAAAGAATTGATGCTGATTTGGTGCAGCCAAACTGGGATGATATTCATACCTATACTGAACAGGAATTATTTGAACACCATTTAGCTCAAGGATTCACTGAGCCTGCTTATACTGGTTTGCCTTATTACGGTACTACCCCAACGATTCAGTCTCATGCAGAAAATCCGAGTCACCTAGCTTTGATTCCAACGGATTATTCATCTGATTATGCTCATCAGACCTTGTACCGTCTGGATGCATTAAGTGATTTTATTCAGACAAAGATTCAACACCCTTATAACGATGATGGTCAGGTACTGAATCCGGAGCAGCAATTAAACCTGCGCCACTTTGCGCAAAAAATCGATGAAATCAGTGCCAAGTTCATTGTGAAAGTGGCCAATCATTATAAAACCGCACAACTCACTCCTAAAGTGGCGCCTGATCCTTTTGCAGGCATGAATACTGAAGATCGCGCGGTCAAAGTCTCTAAAGCTGAACGACCACAAAGTCACCATAAAACCGGTGCTTCAAGTGTGATCAAACTGATTCTGATCACGATTGTGATCTGTCTGATTGGCTACTATTTCGGACTTTAATAAAATATATTGTCTATAAATAATCACTTTAGCTTGGTGGAGCTTTAATCTCCACCAAATCAATAAATAAATGATTTAAAAAATCAAAGATCCCACTGATTTTATTTAAGCATAAAAAAAGACCGCTAAAAGCGGTCTTTTTTCTAAGTCATAAAGACTTATGCAGCCAACGCATCTTTAGCTTTAGAAGCTAGAGCTGCAAACGCAACTGCGTCATGCATAGCGATGTCAGCAAGTACGCGACGGTCGATGATAACCTGAGCTTTTTTCAAGCCAGCGATCATACGGCTGTACGATAAACCGTTTTGACGTGCACCAGCGTTGATACGCGCAATCCATAGAGCACGGAATTGACGTTTCTTCTGACGACGGTCACGGTAAGCGTATTGACCAGCTTTGATTACCGCTTGGAACGCTACGCGGTAAACGCGTGAACGAGCACCATAGTAACCTTTAGCGCGAGCAAGAATTTTTTTGTGACGGCGATGAGCCTGTACACCACGTTTTACACGAGCCATTTATAATCTCCTTAGATGTACGGGCACATACGACGAACTGAAGCAACGTCACTTACGTGAACCATTACACAGCCGCGCAATTGACGAATACGCTTAGCAGATTTTTTGGTCAAAATGTGGCGTTTGAACGCTTGTTTACGCTTAAAACCGTTAGCAGTCGCTTTGAAGCGTTTAGCTGCACCACGGCGAGTTTTCATCTTAGGCATAACAACCTCTTTTGAACACCTGTTCGGCACGTCTGCACCATTGCAAGAACGCCCTGCAGGTAAGGGAGCCGATATTCTAATGCATCTTTGCTTAAAACAAAAGCACTAGTCTTTTTTTCTTGATGAATCTGCAAACTTAGCATTTTTTACGATAAGAATTGAATGATGAATTTATATACTGCTTGCGATATCACTTTATAATTTGTCAATTTTTTCAGTTACAGCTCTTTATGCACATTCAGCCCGATGCATTTGCCGCACTCCGTTATCGAGACTTTTCTATTGTTACCTTAAATCAGTTTTGCCTGACTTTAGCCATTCTGATTCAGGAAATTATTGTTGCCTATTCACTATATCAGATTACCAAAGACCCGCTGACCTTAGGACTGATTGGTCTGGCAGAGGCGATTCCATTTATTTCCCTTTCTTTATGGGGTGGATATGTTGCGGATCGTTTTAATAAGCAGACTATTATGAAAATCTGTTTATTTTTTGCCATTCCGATGCCTGTCATTCTCTGGTCACTGTTTCATTATCACGGTTTAGGAAACCTCAGCACCAGTCAATTATCTTGGGGAATTTATGCCGTCATTTTCTGTCTGGGTACCATTCGTGGCTTTTATAATCCTTCAGCAACTTCACTAAAACCCTTTCTGATTCCACGTGCACTCTATGCCAATGGTGCAACTTGGACCACAATTGGCTGGCAAAGTGGTGTAATTATCGGGCCGATGCTCGGTGGTTTTATGCTGGCGTTTTTAGGTCGGGAAACCAGTCTTCTAACTGTCGCAGTACTGGTCAGCATCTGTTTTGTTCTGATTAACTTATTGCAAAAGCGCGATTTTCCTAAAATTGAAACTGAAAATGTCCTGCATAGTCTGGGCGATGGTTTCCGCTTCATCTGGAACAGTAAAATTGTACTGTGGTCAATTTCCCTAGATCTAGTTTCGGTGCTGTTTGGTGGGGTGATTGCCCTCTTACCGATTTTTGCCGAAGATATTCTAAAAGTTGGTCCTGAAGGTTTGGGTTATTTACGGGCTGCTCCTTCCATTGGCGCACTGATAACCATGATTGCCCTGACCCGTTTTCCGCCTACGCAACATGCTTGGCGTAATATGCTGCTTGCAGTCGCAGGTTTCGGTGTCTTTACCTTGCTATTCGCTTTTTCCAACTCAATGTGGCTATCTCTGTTTGCTCTTGCCATGACCGGCGCCTGTGACAGTATTTCTGTAGTGATTCGCCAAACGATTTTACAGATTTATCCACCCGATAATATGCGTGGCCGGGTTGCTGCAGTAAACGGCATGTTTGTCTCGTCTAGCAATGAACTGGGTGCTTTTGAGTCTGGTCTGGCTGCGAGATATATGGGCACGATTATGGCTACAGTGTTTGGTGGCAGCATGACCCTACTGGTAGTTGCCATCAGCTGGGCGAGAACCAAGGACCTGTTTGGAGTTGATATTACCAAAGGAAATGAAAAATAATTTTTAGTTCTGATGTGCAAAGGTTTTTCAATCAAGAAAATTCTGCGCACTAATGATGAATATAAATAAAAAGAGGCTTTATGCCTCTTTTTTTAAAACATCGCATAAGCCCAATAGACAAACAGATAACGTCCAATTTTGGCAATACTGACTATCAAGATAAAACGGGTAAAATTTTCCTTAAGCAAACCGGCAATTAATGTAATTGGATCGCCAATAATCGGCACCCAGCTCAGCAATAATGACCAATAGCCGTATTTCTGATAGGTACTTTGAGCTTTAAGCATCTGCTGCTCAGAGACTGGAAACCATTTTTTATGCTTATATTGCTCAATTTTGAACCCCAGATACCAGTTCACACAGGAACCCAAGATATTTCCAGCACTTGCGATCATGATGAGCAAGGCCGCCGAATAGCTCCCTTGCCATAATAAACCCAGCAAAACTGCTTCCGACTGCAGCGGTAATAAAGTGGCTGCACCAAAAGCGGCAAGAAAGAGCAGAAACAGGGACATCCCGAGACTAACGGCTTAAACCCAGTTTTTTCTTGGCTTTAAGATATTCCCAATTCGCCCAGACTATAGCCATAACCATGACCAAAATACGTGACCATTGATATTTCTGGGTGATCGGCTCAAGCGCTGTATTTAAAATCTGACGATCTTTGGTATTCAAGGCACTGATCACCTGATCCACATGCACAATTTCAGCAACGAACAGCAGCAGACAAGCTGCGATACCGAAAATAATACTCCAGTAAATTCGAGGATTCGTTTCCACGATTTTAGTAAAGTTCAGGAAAAAATCTTTCATATACTCACCCAATAAAAAACCACCCAAAGGTGGTTTAATCTACTTTTATCTAGTTTAGCACAAAGGCCAGACTTATCTGACCTGTATTGCTAACGCTCTTTGCACCGCTGGACGCGCAGTCAGGCGTGTCACATATTCCTGTACTTCCGGATAATCAGCCAGATCAATCTGCTGCCATTCATGACGTAGCACCCATGGCAAAATAGCCATATCCGCAATCGAATACTCACCAGCTACATATTTCTGACCAATCAGCTGTTTGTTCAGAACCCCGTATAGACGCTTGGTTTCATTGACATAGCGATCAGTGGCATACGGGATACGCTCAGGAGCAAAACGGCTAAAGTGATGATTTTGCCCCAGCATTGGACCCAAGCCACCCATTTGCCACATTAGCCATTGCTCAACTTCAACACGTTGCTGCTCATCATCCGGATAAAACAGGCCGGTTTTACGACCCAAATATTGCAGAATCGCGCCAGATTCAAAGACTGAAATCGGTTCACCACGCGGGCCATCCTGATCCACAATCGCAGGAATTTTGTTATTTGGAGAGATACGTAAAAAATCAGGTTGAAACTGGTCATTTTCCAGAATATTGATCGGAAAAATTTTATATTCCAAGCCCATTTCTTCTAATGCGATGGTAATTTTATGGCCATTGGGCGTTCCCCAATAATAGAGATCAATCATGTTATTACCTGTTACCTTTTCGTTTTTACATGACATTATTGAAATTTGATCTAGTTATAGCATGATTTAAAGCCCTACTTCCGCATATTTTGTTATAGATTCAGCAGTAAAATCGCTAAATTTAAAGCATTATTTTTAGCCCAAGATGGGTTCAAATATTTTTAAATCTTGAGGCTTGAAAAGCTTCGCCTCAATCCTATATTAGAAATAGAGCAATGATCTATTCAGGAGATTGTTTCTAATCACTGAGTTCATATTGAAGAATTGCATGTTGTTTAAAAAACTTTTCTGAGATCAGGAGGTAAGATCAATGAGCAATTTCAGTCTTAGCCCACTATTCCGTCGTAGTATCGGTTTTGACCGCTTTAATGACCTTTTTGATTATGCAATGCAAAGTGAGGCACCGAACTATCCACATTACAACATTGAAAAAACCGGCGACAACAATTACCGCATTGTGGTTTCTGCTGCCGGATTCAATGAAGACCAGCTAGAGATCAATCTGGAAAATCAGGTTCTGACCATTAGCGGTAAAGCGGTGGAAGAAAATTCAGATACGACTGTGGAATTCCTGCATAAAGGCATCGCCCACCGTTCATTCAAATTGTCTTTAAGACTGGATGAACATGTAGAGGTACAACAAGCTGAATTTGAAAATGGTTTATTGAAAATCGAATTGCAGCGCAATGTGCCAGAAGAAAAATTGCCTCGTCAGATTCCGATTGGCAAAAAACTGTTAGCTGAAAAAAATGAATCTAACGAGCAGCAAAGCTAATCACCTGCCAAAAGAAAGACCCGAATGGGTCTTTCTTTTTTAGGACAGAATCCTTAAGCTTGAAAGTGTTCAATTTTCACTCATTATAAAAATAATAATATGAGCACATCAGATATTATTCTGTTTCATCAAAGTGCCCAGACGATGAAACATATGGGACTTCTCCTTCTTTGCTATCCCATTGGAATTTTGATGACCTTATACCTTCATACTCCAGATCCTCCTTCCAGTTTTGTTCGAGGATTGGTATTTTTATGGCAGGAGTTCCCAAGCTTTTATGGCTATATGCTGGGTTTCCTAATGCTATCGCTCTTGGTATATAGCATTAAACTAAAAATCACCTCGCGGACAATTTATTATACTTTGGCAGGATACCGGATCAGCCTGTGTTTATATCGTGAAGCCGTCCATTATAGCTTTATCAATCCTCAATATGATTCACTTAAAGCTCGTACCAAACGCTGGCTAACCAGACTTCCCGCTCATCAAATTAATCAGCGGGATGGCACTCTCGATTTTATTCTTTGTCAGCCCAGTTGGCGCGACCGACTCTGTTTAAGATTATTCCGGATTCATTTATCGATGTTTTCCCGCCAGCAAGCCAAGGAAATTATCCAAGCCATGTACAGTGCTTGGAATTTAAGATCATAAAAGCTGATTCAAAAACACTTTTAACTATATGGTTTAAGCTGAAAGAAATTTATCTCATCAGATTCCAAAGGACAAAAAGCAGTTATTAAAAAATGGTGTTCTGGCTGGAACTTCCCCCTATCACCACATATAGTTGATTTACATAAAATTTCGGCTATGCTTTTCTGAAACAGAATAAAACATTCAATAAATACCATAGATAAAAAAATCTGCCGTAGGTGCACTATGAATTATGTCCGTCGCAACGCCCTAAGTCCATTCATGCTATTGGGCTTGCTCTTCTTTTTATTGATTGTCATTTTACTGCTATTGTTTGGCTGGCCACATTATAAAGTTTGGAAACAAGGGATGGATGGTCAGGCAGCATTGGCTGAAGCAGAACAATCTAAAATGATTCAAGTGCAAGTTGCAAAAGCGGAACTGGAAAGTGCCAAACTGCGTGCAGAAGCTATTAAACTCGTTGGGCAGGCAGCTAAAGATTATCCTGAATATCGCAAGCAGGAATTTATTGGTGCATTTGGTGAAGCCCTACGTGAAGGTCGTATTCAACAAATAATTTATGTACCCACTGAGGCCAATATTCCGATTGTAGAAGCAGGAAAATCCTACCCTACTCAATAAAAAATTAAGTTACCTCATAAAAAAGCCCTGCAAATGCAGGGCTTTTTTCATCAAGAGATGCTTACTTTTTCTTTTTAGGACCAAGCAGCATACCCATTTGACGACCTTCCATTTTTGGTGCTTGTTCAACAACACCATATTCAACGACGTCTGCTTCAACTTTTTGCAGTTGAGCCAGACCCAGTTGCTGGTGAGCCATTTCACGACCACGGAAACGCAGGGTAATTTTAACCTTGTTTCCTTCTTCAAGGAATTTGATGATTGCACGTAATTTTACGTTGTAATCACCTACATCTGTCGCAGGACGTAGCTTGATTTCTTTCACCTGGACTTGATGTTGTTTTTTCTTCGCTTCTTTCTGCTTTTGTTTCAGATCAAACAAATGCTTATTGAAGTCCATGATTTTGCAAACAGGTGGCTCAGCATTGGCTACGATCTCAACAAGATCAAGCTCAACATTTTCTGCTGCGCGCAATGCTTCCGCAAGGCTTACAATACCTTTTTGCTCACCATTTTCGTCTACAAGACGAACTTCTTTAGCACGAATTTCATCATTCAAGGCAGGACGGTTTGATTTATTACCGCCCTGTTGATTACGGTCAGGCTGTTTAATCGCTGTTACTCCACAATGTACCGGCCGCGTTCGGCAACGGCTGCTTTTACTAAGTCAACGAAAGCATCGATTGACATAGTACCCAAATTTTTTCCTGAGCGGGTACGGACATTCACAGTACCTTCCTCTACCTCACGGTCCCCAAGTACCAATAAGTAAGGAATACGCTCTAAAGTACGTTCACGAATCTTAAAGCCGATTTTCTCATTTCTCAAGTCAGAAATTGCACGAATTCCGTTTTCTTTAAGTTTCGCGACGACTGACTCACAAGCCTCGGCTTGAGCATCAGTAATATTCATGACACACGCTTGCACTGGTGATAACCAAGGTGGCATAAAGCCCGCGTAGTGTTCAATCAGTATACCAATAAAACGTTCGAAACTGCCAAGAATTGCACGGTGCAACATCACAGGCTGATCACGATCGTTGTCTTCAGTAACATAAGAGGCATCCAGACGTTCTGGAAGGTTGAAGTCACATTGAATGGTACCACACTGCCAGATTCGGCCTAAGCAGTCTTTCAATGAGAATTCGATCTTCGGACCGTAGAATGCACCTTCACCTGGTTGTAAATCCCAATCTAGGCCAGCAGCATCTAAAGCATCTGCCAAAGATTTTTCTGCCATATCCCAAAGTGCATCATCACCCACACGTTTTTCAGGACGTGTAGATAACTTCATTTGTACTTCTTCAAAGCCAAAATCTTTGTATACGTCTAGTGTCAATTTGATAAAGTCTGCAACTTCAGTACCGATTTGTTCTTTAGTACAGAAAATATGCGCATCATCTTGGGTAAAACCACGTACACGCATGATGCCGTGTAAAGAACCCGATGGCTCGTTACGGTGACATGAACCAAACTCCGCTAAACGGATTGGAAGATCACGATATGATTTTAAGCCCTGGTTGAACACTTGCACGTGACAAGGACAGTTCATCGGTTTTACAGCGTAGTTACGGTTCTCTGAATGAGTCGTAAACATGTTTTCAGCATAGTTCGCTGCGTGACCTGATTTTTCCCAAAGCGTGAAATCCACCACTTGTGGTGTACGGATTTCAAGGTAACCATTTTCTTGCTGAACTTTACGCATGTATTGTTCAAGCACTTGGTAAATGGTCCAGCCGTTTGGATGCCAGAACACCATACCTGGTGCTTCTTCCTGCATATGGAACAAGTCTAAGGCTTTACCAATTTTACGGTGATCGCGTTTTTCAGCTTCTTCAATACGCTTGATATAAGCTGCGAGCTGTTTCTTATCAGCCCAAGCTGTACCATAAATACGTTGCAGCTGTTCGTTTTTCGCATCACCGCGCCAGTAAGCACCAGAGATTTTAGTCAGCTTGAATGATTTTAAGAATTTGGTATTTGGTACGTGCGGACCACGGCACATATCCAGATAGTCCTGATGGTAGTACAGGCCCATTTGAGTTTCTTCAGGCATGTCTGCGATCAGGCGCAATTTGTATTCTTCGCCACGTGCAGTGAATTCTGCAATCACTTCATCACGTGGAGTCATTTTTTTCACGACGTCATAGTCTTGATCGATGAGCTTTTTCATACGCTCTTCAATCGCAGCCATGTCATCTAAAGTAAATGGACGTGGCATCCAGATGTCATAGTAGAAACCTTCTTCAATGACTGGACCAATGACCATCTTTGCTTCTGGGAACAATTGCTTAACGGCATGACCCACCAAGTGTGCGCAAGAGTGACGAATAATTTCGACACCTTCTTCATCTTTAGGCGTGATGATTTGTAAGGTTGCGTCTTCAGTAATCAGATCGCACGCGTCCACTAGACGATCGTTTACACGACCTGCAACGGTATTTTTTGCAAGACCAGGACCGATGCTTTGAGCAACTTCCATCACAGATACGGCGTGATCAAACTGTTTTTGATCGCCATTTGGCAAAGTGATAATTGGCATATGAAATCCTTAAGGAGTGATGCCCCGTACCATGGAGCATGTCACCGCGAGATTATGATCGAGGGAGAACCTCAAAAGATAAAAACGGTGGATAAATAAAAAATCGCCTAGAATTTTACACGGCTTGAGCCAATGATTAAACCTTTTCCCTAATAAAAATAGGATTTATCACCAAAAAGTTCTTTTGAGCTGCAATGAGTTAAGATCATTATTCACTCAAGAATTATTTATTCTCTAAAGGTTTGCCACGCTTCAAATTGCCTTTCGATATAGACATACAATTGAGAAAACTGGGGAATGATGGCTTCGCTTTGAGTTGGTCTTAAAAACACATAATCATCGACTTTCAGTTCGCAAGATTTCGGTACCAGAACCATTTCCTGATTGCTACTGCGTCCATATAAAACATGCAGCTGGCTTTTTTCTGGAAAATAATAGTCAGCCTGCCAGTAGCCACCATAAACAAAAAGCGCTTTATGTTGATGCGGTAGATGATTCAGCATTTCCAGTCCGGGAATCTGGCTATAAGGCAGCACTTTTAAAATTGGTGTGGCGATCCACAAAGCACATTTTAAAGCTGAGAGATTGTCTAGATCAAAATCGCTGGGTTTAAGTAGCATGGAACCAAAAGCCAGATCATTACAGACACTCTGCTGGCAATGCTGCATAAAGGTCGGACTGCCGCCACCGTTAAAACATAGGTTTTCATGCCATAAATCAGGAAATTGCTGTTGCAGCGTCAGCTTGAATTGTTGATAAATCTGCTGTGATTGCTGATAACTTTTTTCAAGTCTTTTGAGAATCTTTGGCAGTTTGGCTACATGCGCATCATAGCCCATTAATCCGGAAAATTTTAGATTCAGAGGATGCTGCTGAATCAGCTTGAGTAGGGCTACAAACTGTTCCTGACTGCTTACTCCTCCGCGATGCAGCCCCACATCAATTTCAATATTTATATTCAGGCAGAAATTCAGGTTTTGGGCGAGTTGCAGATACTGCTCCAGCCGTGCCTGACTATCGATCAGCCATTGAATATTTACTTGAGTATTTAAGTCCATTTGACCAAACCAGCTTTGATAAAAGCGCTGCGCTGCATGAACCGGCATTGGCTTACCGAGTAGAATGTCCGCTTGCTCAAATGCTCCGATAATTTCCCGAAGATGTGGCAGATGAAATACCATAAAACGCTGGGTATTCAGCTTTTCACTAGCGAATTGAAGCAACTCAGTACTGGACAGAGATTTCACCACCAGACGAGGCTTTAACTGCGGAGGTAGTTTTGCCTGCACAACATCCAGATTATGCTGATATTGCGCCAAATCCAGAATCAGTTGTGGTGTACCTGTACCCTGCTGTTTTAGGTCTTGAGTCAGTTGCTGAAAATAAGTTGATCGCATCTTCTACTCCTGCTACTTAGCCAGAAACAGTTGTTTCAAGTAGGGATTCAGCCATTTTTGCTGCGGATCCAGCTGCTGACGTAGCGCTATAAATTCAGGCCATTTTGGATATAAATCGCGCAGTGATGCAGCATGCATGCTATGTAATTTGCCCCAATGCAGTCGCCCCTGATATTTCTGAAAAATCGGTTCAATTAGATTAAAAATGACATGATAATCCTGCTTATAAAACTGATGGATAGAAATTGAAACTGAATCCCGCTGATAGAACGGACTAAGCCAGATATCATCCGCTTTGACATAACGAAACTCGATCGGAAAGAACATCGGCACACGATGCTGCCTTAAACAATGCAGCACTTCTTCCAGACACTGCAAGCCTAGTTCGACCGGAATCTGGTATTCCATTTCATTAAATCGGGTATTACGCGGTGTGGGGAAAATCTGACTGGACCAATCCACAAAACAGGTCGGTTTGACAAAAACACCGAGCAGCTTTTGCAGATAAGGATTGGTAGATGGCAATAACCTTGTCAATTCCGAGCACAACATTAATAAACTATCTTCTGATGGCCAGCTTTCTTTTCTCGGCTGAATGCGGTCATCAGTTTCATCCAGCGTTTTCAGCATGACCTGATCAGCATACAGAAAAGCCCAAAACTCAAGATGTCGATGCTGATGTTTCCATTGATCGATATTGGAAAATATGTCTTTTAATGAACACAACCGGATCTGTTCTTTTAATTTATAAAGCGGCTGATTTTGCAAGGTGATTTTGGTGAGTATTCCAAGACTGCCCAGTGCTACCCGCCCTGCCTGAAAAATTTCCGTATTTTGCTGCTCATCACATTGCAATAATTCGCCATCTGCAGTCAGTAATTCAAAGCCTTGAACGAAAGCAGATAAACACGGCAAATCAATTCCCGTGCCATGCGTACCGGTCGAGACTGCACCCGCCAGACTTTGCTGATCAATATCGCCTTGATTGATCAAAGCCTGATTAAGAGGGGCTAGATATTCACCCAACTCATATAAACGCGTACCTGCCTGTACAGTACATTGAGCTGTCGCTTCATCTGCATCTATCACGCCTTTGAAATGATCCAGACGAATCAAGACCTCATCGGTTTTAGCTAGTGCACTGAATGAATGTCCTGCACCCACCACACGAATCTGCGCATGTGACTTCACCAGATTTTGCAATTCATTAATTTCTTTAGGCTCAAAAATTTGAGGAGAACTGTACTGGCTTCCTGACCAGTTGCGCCATGTTGCATCCGCCTGTTGTATTTTCATTATTATTCCTTGGCTGAGGCTATATTTAACACCCATTTAGAGTAAAATACCTAAAAAGGCAAATATGGGAACCCATAGGTTCAAAAAAATCGGTGCTTAAAAATAATTTTATTAATATTCAATTATTTAAATTTTTAAAATTATACATTCGCACTCGACTAAAGCATAACTGCAAGACTTCCAAGAATTGCATATCTTTTTTAACAGGATATGAAAAATAAATATAGAACGGAGTTTTACAATGGTTAAGGCATACGATGAATTACCGCGCACCCCTGCCAATTTTGTAGCGCTGTCACCTTTACGCTATCTCGATCGCGCGGCTTATATCTACCCGAATCAAAATGCGATCATTCATGGTAAGCGTCGTATTACCTGGCGTGAAAAATACAATCGTTGCCGTCAGTTTGCCCACCAGCTCCAGAATTTAGGCATCGGTAAAAATGACACCGTTTCAGTTTTACTGCCAAACGTACCTGCGATGATCGAAGCACACTTTGCTGTGCCAATGGCGGGTGCGGTCCTGAATACCTTAAATACCCGTCTGGATGCCAAAACATTGGCGTTCATGCTGGAACATGCTGAGACCAAAGTACTGCTGGTCGATCCAGAATTTTCTGCAGTTGCAACAGAAGCTTTGGCTCTGGTTCCACAGCAAGACATTTATGTGATTGACGTGGCTGATGAGGAATTTGAGGGTGAAGATACCCGTATCGGCCAGATTGAATATGAAGACTGGCTGGCTCAAGGCGATGCCAATTTTGAATGGCATTTACCGGATGATGAATGGAATGCGATTAGCCTGAACTACACTTCTGGAACCACAGGTAACCCGAAAGGCGTGGTTTACCATCACCGTGGCGCCTATATTAATGCAGCCAGTAATATCATTGCCTGTGGCATGATGCCACGTGCCACTTACTTATGGACCTTACCGCTATTCCACTGTAATGGCTGGTGCTTTGCCTGGACCATGGCAGCCAATGGCGGTACGAACGTCTGTTTACGTAAAGTTGATCCGGAACTGATCTTTAAACTCATTGCTGAACATAAAGTGGATTATTTCTGCGGTGCGCCAATTGTACTATCGATGCTGATCAATACCCCTGAAGAGAAAAAGACCAAGTTTGATCATCGTGTCGAAGTGATGGTAGCCGGTGCTGCGCCTCCTGCTGCAATCATTGAGGGCATGCGCAATATCGGTATTAATGTGACTCATGTCTATGGTCTAACTGAGACCTACGGCCCTTCTGCGCTCTGTGCGTCTCAGGCAGGCTGGTCAGATCTGTCGATTCAGGAGCAGGCGCAATTGCATTCTCGTCAAGGTGTACCATATCCGCTGCAAGATGGCATGAAAGTACTTGATCCTGACACTATGCAGGAAGTGCCACATGATGGTCAGACCATGGGTGAAATCATGTTCCGTGGCAACATCGTCATGAAAGGTTATTTAAAGAATCCGGAAGCAACTGCAGAAGCCTTTGCCGGTGGCTGGTTCCATACTGGCGATCTGGCAGTATGCCAACCTGATGGTTATGCAAAAATCACTGACCGCTCTAAAGATGTGATTATTTCGGGAGGTGAAAACATTTCATCGCTGGAAGTGGAAGAAGTGCTCTATCAGCATCCTGCTATTCTCACGGCAGCCGTGGTGGCAAAACCAGATCCTCGCTGGCAGGAAGTGCCATGTGCCTTTGTCGAACTGAAAGTAGGACAAACTGCCACAGCAGAAGAGATTATCGAATTCTGCAAGCAACATCTGGCGCGTTTTAAAGTACCTAAAGATGTAGTGATTACCGAGATTCCAAAAACTTCAACCGGGAAATTGCAGAAATTTATCCTGCGTGACTGGGCCAAAGAACACTCAACGGGTGAATTTTCTTAATTTATTAAGACTGTAATATCTAGCTCCACTCCTGAATTTTATTTTTGATGGTGAAAAAGAAAAATTTGATGAGTGGGGTTTTTTTATATTCAGAATAAAGATAACTAATTTATTTAAGTGACTGAATTTAGAGTGCTGATTAAGGTACTTATTCTAGAAAATACCTTCCCAACTTGAAAAAAGAATGTGATCAATCAATGAGGTTCATATCCACATGCTTATTTTTAGGCAATAAAAAACCCCAAGATTTAATATGCTTGGGGTTCTTCAGAATTTTGGTCCCGAGGGTCGGACTCGAACCGACACGTCATCTCTGACAGCGGATTTTGAGTCCGCCGCGTCTACCAATTTCACCACCTCGGGAGTGGATGACGGCTATATTACTCTGTTTCAAAAACTTGTCAACGCAGAAAAAACACATTTGCCTAATTTTAAAACAATTCTTATTTTTTTGTTTTATAATCGAGCAATTCCCGCCATAAAAAAGAAAAAAGTTTATACTAGCCGCAGTTTTTTTATCGTAAATTGTCATGCAACTTTCTGATTTTAGTTTCGATCTCTCTGATGAGCTGATTGCTCGCTATCCTCTTGAACAACGTAGTGCTTCCCGCCTGTTACACCTTGATGCACATGGCCAATATCACGATCACCAGTTCACCGATATTCTGGATTTATTGAATGAAGGCGATTTGCTGGTTCTGAACGATACCAAAGTGATGAAAGCGCGCCTGAAAGGTAAACGTGCCTCTGGTGGTGCAGTTGAAGTACTGGTTGAGCGTATGATGGATCAGTTCATTGCGCATTGTCATATCAAGGCCAGCAACACACCTAAAGCCGGTGCAGAATTATTTATCGGTCCAGATGAAGTCAAAGTCACCGTTCAAGGCCGTCATGAAAATCTGTTTATTGTCGAGTTTTCTCAGCCGATTCTGGATGTGCTGGATCAATACGGTGCGCTACCAATTCCACCTTATTTCAACCGTGAAGCAGAAGAAATTGATACAGTACGTTATCAGACTGTTTTTAACGATCCGACAAAACTGGCCAGTGTGGCTGCACCAACCGCTTCCCTGCACTTCGATGAAGAGTTGCTGAAGAAACTGGAAGAAAAAGGCATTCAGAAAACCTTTGTGACCTTGCATGTCGGTGCAGGTACTTTCCTGCCAGTTCGTACCAATGATATCGAAAACCATATCATGCACAGCGAATGGTGTCAGGTATCGGATGAATCCATGGAATTGATCAAAGCCACCAAAGCACGTGGTAATAAAGTGATTGCTGTCGGTACGACCGCAACCCGTGCGACCGAAAGTGCGGCTCAGGCCAATGGTGGTGAACTGAAAGGCTGGACCGGTGATACTCAAATCTTCATCTATCCGGGTTATGAGTTCAAAGTGGTGGATCGTCTGATTACCAACTTCCATTTACCGGAATCTACCCTGCTCATGCTGGTTTCGGCTCTATCTAACCGCGAAAACATCCTGAATGCTTACAAGCACGCGGTTGAAAGCAAATACCGCTTCTTCAGTTATGGCGATGCCATGCTGATTGATCAAGCGCAATAATCAGCAGGAAACCTCCCCATGCCGATCGAGTCTGTGCAGCATTCCATTCATATTCGACGTAAGAAAAATGAAGTGGTGTTTCGCAATATCGCCCGGCTCTGGGATCTGGGTCGTCAGGCCAAAAGCTATCAGGAATTATTGGATGGCTTGCACCCCTGGAATGGCCCAATTAGCTTAAAATTTGAAAATAATTTACCGCTTGCTCTGGCCGGAATCGGACTCTTTCTGATTGGCTGCATCTTTGTAGCGCCTGCCAATATCTGGATGCAAAGCGGTGTTTTCTTTGGATGCCTATTGGTATTCTGGGCTTATATCAGCTATGAACATCGAAAGCCACTGGATGAAGTCATTCGTTATCTGGAAGATGAGGCGCTCGCCAAAAAATACCAGCTGGCTTTTCAGAGGCAGCCACAACATATTTCTATTCCACTGAATCCCCTACATTTTATTAGCCATTTAAAACGTCTGTTCCCGGTATTTAATCAGGGCTCTCTGAGTAATGAAATTTCACGCTATGCCAGCACCGTCTGGGAAGATGAAGATGGTCAACAACATCAGGTTCTAGTCTTTCAATATCATTATGTACATGAAGTTCAGGTACGCAATAAGGAAGGTCAACCGGTCAAACTGACCCAGGTACATAAAGACCTTTGGGGGGTATTTGTTTTTGATGTTCAGATTCAGGGGCTAGCCGTGACTACCTCCAGAAAGAAATTTCATTATCCTTATGCTTATCCCTGGCACAGCAGCGACATTCGCACCAACCAGAAGTTAAATTTCTTTGGCAGTGATCCGATGCAAATGGCCAAAATGCTCACGCCTGGTTTTGTACTTCGACTAGCGGACTTTTTTGAACAGCGTCAGGGCGATTTATTGTTTCACCCGGAAAGCCATATACTCTGCTATCTGGGACCACATGATTTATTTGAGGTATCCAGTAAACACGATAAAATTAGCGATATTTCCACATTGCGTGGCCATCTCAGAACGTTTAAATTAATAGAATTGGAAAAGTTACATACTGATCTGACGCAATTTTTAAAATAATTATTTTTTTCTGGGGACTACTTTTATGGGATTTTTTGTTTTTGTCATTATCCCGCTTCTGGTCATTATTGCCATTATCATGATTCGTAACAGCATTGTGCGTCATCATAACTCCACTATTCGTGCATGGTCCGATGTCGCCAGCTATGAGCGGCAAAAACTAAAAATCCTGGATGGTCTGCAACCTCTGGTTGAGCAATATTCCAGTTTTGAAAAAGGAACTTTAGAGAAAGTCACTGAACTGCGCCAGAACATTATGAGCCTGAATATTCAGGATGCCGATATTGCCCAGTTACAACGGGTTGAAAACCTGAATAAAGAACTGATGCGCAGCCTGAATGTGGTGATTGAAAACTACCCTGAACTGAAAGCCAATGATATTTACCTGAAAATGATGAATGAAATTGAAGAACAGAATGAAAATGTCGGTGCTGCGATTACCATTTACAACCGCAATGTTGAACTGTTCAATAACCAGATCCAGATTTTCCCGCACAATATTATCAATAACATGTTCCTTAGAAAGAAAGTCGTACGCCCTTTCCGTGACCAGACCGTGAGCCAAAACTTTGACTATCGTCCGAATTTCCACTGAGAAAAATCATTACATTTTATAGTTTTTGATTTGCAATACATTGGCCTATGATGAGATAGCGTGAGATAAAGCAATACACTTATAAAACCCAATAAAAAGAATAAAAAAATCATGCTGGATTATTTAGAACACTTGCAACAGATGCTGGTCAAGGAATTTTATCAGCTGTATGACCGTTATCAGGATGACCACATCTATGCCTGTAGCCTAGTCTTTGATGAATTTTTGCTGCTGGATGATCTGGCGATTTCCACAGAACGTAGCATTTTTCAAGACCCTGAAGATCCACAGCAATATCTGGCCGAACAGGATCGCTGGAATGTACGAAAATGGCGCTATAAAAGCCAAAGCTCTTCACAATCTGAACTCATGCCTTTTAAAACTTTGCTGGCAGAGTATTTTAAAACCCAGCATAGTTTTGGCCATCCTGTCTTAGCTCAACAAAAACAGCTTCCTGCTACTCACTTGGATTTATTGCTAGAAACTTTTAAACAAGCCAAACGCAAATTATCTGAAGCTTATGGTCTGGATCTAGATTCGATTATTTTTTTCCTCAGCGTTCCGACCCAACCTGAATGTGAATACCAATCTGCACTTGAACTCAATTCCGACAGTCGCTTATTGCAGGACTTTTTAGCTTTCAGACAGACCCTGTCTCAACCGAGAGTCAATAAACGTTTAAAACTCTCACAAAGTGATAAGGATATTCTGATTGATCTGGAACAAATGCTGGCTATGGAACCTTATGACTATTTGCAAGTGGCGCAGGATGCCTATTTACTGACGCTGGAATCCTATTTTATCGACAGCAATATCTATATCCAAAAATTGATCCAGCATATTGCTGCCATGGCGGCTGAACCTGATGGTAGCTGTGCCTTGAGCCGGGAAGAAATTATGCAGCGTTTACAGCAATTTTCTGCAAACTTATCTCTTTCACTTGATATTTCCTCTATTCATCGATAAATAAAATTACAGAGTGAATTCTCTACAATGCTGGCGTTTAAGGTCAGAATCAAGGAAAATAGCGCCCTTTAATTCGCATTAGTAATCAGCGAACTGTTTTTTCGCCTTGATTTGGAACTCTTATGAAGTTTGAAAAATTAGGTCAGTCGGGTCGTGCCCGTCGTGGTCGTTTAACGCTTGAACATGGCGTAGTAGAGACACCCGTCTTTATGCCAGTTGGTACTTATGGCACGGTTAAAGGCATGTTGCCACGTGATGTTGAAGGTATTAAAGCACAGATTATCCTCGGTAATACTTTCCACTTATACCTGCGTCCGGGCCTTGAAGTCATCAAGCAGCATGGTGGCCTGCACGGTTTCATGAAATGGGATAAACCGATTCTGACTGACTCAGGCGGCTTCCAAGTCTTCAGTCTGGGTGCAATGCGCAAGATTGAAGAAAAAGGCGTGACCTTCCGCTCCCCGATCGATGGTTCAAAAGTTTTCCTTTCACCTGAAATTTCGATGGAAATTCAGCATACGCTGAACTCCGATATCGTGATGATTTTTGATGAATGTACGCCTTATCCTGCAACCCATGAAGAAGCGCAAAAATCTTTGCAGCTGTCTTTACGCTGGGCTGAGCGCTGCAAGAAACATCATCATGATGAACTCAACAATAAAAATGCCCTGTTCGGGATTATTCAGGGTGGGATGTATGAAGACCTGCGCGATGAATCCTTAAAAGGCCTGCTTGAGATTGACTTCGACGGTTATGCGATTGGCGGTCTGTCTGTTGGTGAACCAAAAGAAGAAATGATCAAGGTGCTAGATTATCTTCCGAACAAAATGCCGGAAAATAAACCACGTTACCTGATGGGTGTCGGCAAACCGGAAGATATCGTTGAAGGCATCCGTCGCGGTGTAGACATGTTCGACTGCGTCATGCCAACCCGAAATGCACGTAACGGTCATTATTTCGTGACCGATGGTCTAGTGCGTATCCGTAATAGCCAATACCGTCATGATCAAAGCCCACTTGATCCACATTGCGATTGTTATACCTGTCAGAACTTTACCCGCGCTTATCTGTTCCATTTAGAGAAATGTGGAGAAATGCTGGGTTCTATGCTCGGTACCATCCATAACCTGCGTTATTACCAGCGTTTTACCGAAGATATCCGCAATGCGCTGGATAACGGAACTTTTGATGAATTTGTTCAGGACTTTTACGCTCGTCGTGGCCTGGAAGTTCCACCTTGTCCACAAGATTAATCTTTCAGCATTTGCGCTGAGGAAAAAGACAGGGTAAATTGCAAGAATATGTCAATTTATTATCAAGTTGATCACCAGTTTTTTATTTTAGGAAAATGAAATGAGCCTATTTATTTCGACTGCTCACGCTGCAGGTGAAGCTGCACAACAACCAAGCTTGATGGCTAACCTTTTGATGATTGCGGTTTTTGTTGCAATCTTCTATTTCTTGATCTGGCGCCCTCAATCAAAACGTGCCAAAGAGCACCGTGCTCTGGTTGACAGCCTTGGCGTAGGCAGCGAAGTCGTTTTTGCAGGCGGCTTAATGGGCAAAATCACTAAAATTGAAGGTGATTTCGCAGTCGTTGAGTTGAGCCGCGGTGTAGAAGTCAAAGTTCAACGCGCGAGTGTGATCTCAGTTCTGCCTGAAGGCACTTTAAATAACATTTAATCAAAATTAGTCGTGCTCCCCGCACGACTTTTTCATTTTAAGAAGAAAACGAATGCGTTACCCAGCATGGAAATATGTGCTGATCCTGGTTGTCCTGGTGGTCAGTACTTTATATGCCCTGCCAAGTTTGTATCCAGATGAACCTGCTGTACAGATTTCGGGTGCCAAAGCCGGTACTCAGATTGACGCAGGCATCGTACAAAAAGCAGAGCAGATTTTAACAACTGAAAATATTGCAACTCACGACAATAGCTTTAGTAATAACGCTGCTTTATTACGTGTAAATTCAAGTGAAGCACAGCTGAAAGCCAAAGAAGCTTTACGCCGTGGTTTAGGTGATGAATACGTCGTAGCACTTAACCTTGCTCCAACCACTCCAGAATGGCTACAGAAAATTGGTGCCAAACCAATGAAACTGGGTCTGGACTTACGTGGTGGTGTTCACTTCCTGCTCGAAGTGGATATGGACAAGGCGATTGCACAGCGCATGGACACCTCAGCAACTGACCTGCGTCGTCAGCTGCGTGATAACAACCTGAAATTCAATAGCCTGAATTTAAGCAATAACACCATTGTTGTGCAGTTTGCCAATAATGATGATCGTGCTGCCGTCATGGATTTCTTGCGCCGTAATGGCAATGAATTCAACCAGCAGGCAGTGGCGACTGAAACCGGTTCGACTTTACGCCTCAACTATACCGATACGCGTAAGCAGGAAATCGAATCTTATGCGGTGAACCAGAACTTAACTACTTTACGTAACCGTATTAACGAGTTAGGTGTGGCTGAAGCGCTGGTACAAACCCAAGGTAGCAACCGTATTGTGGTTGAACTTCCGGGTGTACAGGATACCGCAGAAGCAAAACGTGTCTTGGGTCGTACGGCGAACCTGGAATTCCGTCTGGTGTCTGATCTGAATGATCAATACATCGATCCTTATACTGGCCAATTAAGTGGTACAGCTCCAGCAGGAACTCAGGCATTTGCTTATGAATCTCTGGACAGTGGTCGTCAGTTATTGCTAAACCGTAACCGTATTTTGACCGGTGAACGTGTACAAAATGCATCTTCTGGCTTTAGTCAGGATACTGGTGGTGCTGAAGTTAATATTACTTTGGACAGCGCTGGCGGTAAATTGATGGCAGATGCCACACGTAATGCCGTAGGCAAACGTATGGCGGTACTGTTCATTGAGAACAAGCAAAAGATCAGCTACGTAGAAGACCCGGCAACAGGTGCACAAACTGAAGTGCGTACACCATATACCGAATCTGTGGTGATTAACGCTGCTACCATTCAGGCAGTATTGGGTTCTCAATTCCGTATTACCGGTCTGGACTCACCTCAGGAAGCTTCTGAGCTTGCCTTGATGCTACGTGCTGGTGCTCTGGCTGCGCCAATGTATTTCGTTGAAGAACGTGTGATTGGTCCAAGTCTGGGTCAAGAAAACATCGACAAAGGTGTACTTTCAACTCAGATCGGTTTCCTCTTAGTCGCAATCTGGATGGTGGTATTCTTCCGTCTGTTTGGTGTGATTGCCAACTTTGCACTGGTCTTTAACCTGGCGATGATTCTGACAGTGATGTCGTGGATTGGCGCTTCCCTCACCCTGCCGGGTATCGCGGGTATCGTGATTACCATCGGTATGGCGGTCGATGCCAACGTACTGATCTGTGAGCGGATACGGGAAGAAATGAAATGGGGCGCCTCGCCGAAACAGGCAATTGTGGCCGGTTATGATCGAGCCTATAACACCATTTTCGACTCGAACTTAACTACCTTCCTGGTCGCGTTCATTCTGTTCGCAATTGGTACTGGTCCAATCAAAGGCTTTGCTGTCACCCTGATGATTGGTATTGTCTGCTCGATGTTTACGGCGATTACCGTAACCCGTGCGATCGTACAGATCATCTATGGCAAAAAACGTAACTTGAAAAAGTTGAGCATTTAGGAGATCGATGATGACTGAAAATACTCAACTGAATCAGAAACAGTACGGTCGCCCTGAAGACGAACGTATCATTCCGTTTATGAAGATTGCATTGCCTGCGGCAGTGTTCTCTATCATCCTGACGGTTGCCAGCATCTTCTTTATTGCGACCAAAGGCTTGAACCTCGGTCTGGACTTTACTGGTGGTGTCTCAGCAGAGCTGAACTATACCAATCCGGTAAAACCTGATGATGTAACTCAGGCACTCAGCAAAGCTGGCTTTGATGATGCGGTCGTGCAAACGCTGGGCTCGGAACGTGACCTGATGGTACGTATGCCGGTTCAGGAAGATATTGAAGCAGAAGACCTTACCAAAGCCGTTACTGCAGCAGTTCAGCTGCCAGGCAATGCGGCTCAGGTACCTAAGGTCGATGTAGTCGGTGGACAGGTCGGTAACGAGCTGTATGTGCGTTCTGCGGGTGCAGTTGCTCTTGCCCTCTTGTTGATGCTGGTCTATGTCACCATCCGCTTTGAGTTCAAACTGGCGATGGGTGCTGTACTGTCATTGTTCCACGATATCGTGGTGACGATTGGTATTTTTGCCATGATGCAATGGCCATTTGACCTTACGGTTCTGGCTGCACTACTGGCGATCATCGGTTTCTCACTTAACGATAATATCGTGGTCTCTGACCGTATCCGTGAGAACTTCCGTAAGATCCGGGGTGCCGAACCTGTTGAAATTATCAATATTGCCTTGACTGAAACCTTACGCCGTACCATTCATACTTCTATGACTTTATTACTGGTTGTAGTGGCCATGATGATCATGGGCGGTGCTGGTCTGAAATGGTTCTCGATTGCGATGTTTGTGGGTGTCTTTGTCGGTACCTATTCTTCGATCTATATCGGTACAGCCTTTGCCCTGTGGCGCGGTCTGAATCGTCAGGACTTTATTGTTCAGGTGAAACCAGAATTTGAAGACGAAAATCAGCTTCCATAAGCGATCCGTTTTCGATTTCCCTATTCAGCCCATCTTATGATGGGCTGAATTATTTCTGGTCTAAAAAAATTGAATGCTGAGGCACTATGGCAATCACAGGATGGATTCTAGCTACATCAGATTTCTGGAAACTAACCTTGCGGCTTTCATCCAGACTTTGGATCTGATAGCTGTCCTGGTTTTCCGAAATCAGCTCCACAATGAGCTGCAGTCCATTAATTAAATAAAGACACACCAAGCCAGATGACTGTAATACGGCTTGCTCATCACAGACCAACCACCAGCCTGCTTTTAGGCTCGGAAAATAATACTGTCCTGTCACCTGAATGGCATAATGCTGAGGTTCCAATTTCAGCCAAGATACAAGATTTTCTGCCGAATCTATAAATTCTATTTTAAAGGCTTGCTGCTCAACAACCTGCATCTGGAACAAAGTTATTTTTACAGGACTAGATACCACTTCAATGACAGGTGCTTCAGCACGATCCAATATTAAACTTTCCAAGCCCAGTTGCTGCTCCAGCTCACGTGCAGCCTTCTCTCCAATCTGGCGCTTACTGTTCAATAGCTGGGTAATATAGGCTGCAGACAGACCAAAGTGCTCGCAAATCTCTTTGCCATTGTTAAACTGCTGGCTATCAATCAACTGATCGATTACTTTGGCCAGATTATTTCGTCTCAGTTCAAATATTTCCGTGGCACTCATGTTTATTATTTGCTCTTTTCCCTCTTCAGCACACCTTATAACAAAAAAGCCCGCAATTGAATTGCGGGCTTTTCTAATCATGCCTAAAAAGAATCAGTTACCTTGAACCAGACGGCGGGCACTGATAATTCCCGGCTGCTGTTCAAGACGGGCCAATAATTTGGAAAGTTGAGCCAAGCCTTTAACTTCGATCAACAGCTTCATATTGGCAATACCATCCGCTTCTGAAATGGTATTTACCTGACGGATATTGATCTGATCCGAGAAAATTACCTGAGTCAGGTCTTTGAGCAAACCACGACGGTCATAGGCTTCCACCACAATCTGCACGCTCTGACCGCGAGTCGGCTGCATTTCCCAGTCGGCTTCTACCGCACGTTCCGGTTCCTGCGAGATCATGCGTACATAATCCGGACAAGCCACCTTATGGATGCTTACACCGCGATTCAGCGTAATATAACCCGCAATCGATTCACCATGCACCGGCTGACAGCACTGGGCTACATGCAGTTCGACGTTATCCAGACCATCAATCAGAATACCATGTGCAGACAAAGTATGGCTGGCACGCGGATTCAAGGCTGGTTTCAGCACCAGTTCAGGCTCATCCTGATCCAGATGCATATGACGGTTCACCTGATTGATCAGGGCATGCAGGCTGATATCACCATTCACCAGACCAATCAGAATGTCTTCACCACTTTTCACATTGAAATGGTTGCAATAATCACCCAAGTCGATTGATTTCGGGTGAATTGCTAGACGTGCCAATTCTTTATTCAGAATTTCACGACCCACTTCCAGGTTCTTACTGCGATCCTGCTGACGGAACCAGTGACGTAACTTGTCACGGGCACGTGCAGTCTTGATATAACCCAGTGAATTAACCAACCAGTCCCGATTTGGTTCACGGTCTTTCTTGGTCAGAATCTCAACCTGTTCCCCGGTTTTCAAGGCATAGGTTAAAGGTACATAGCGCTGGTTGACCCGGGCTGCATAGCATTTGTTGCCGACTTCAGTATGTACATGATAGGCAAAGTCGAGTACGGTTGAACCTCGTGGTAACTCTTTAATATCACCATCACGGCTGAACACATAGATTTTTTCGAAGCCTTCAAAATCTTGAATATGCTCAAAATTTTCAACTTCCTCTTCTTCATCCTTATGTGCACTGGCTTCATTGCGTTCCTGATAATGCTCAATCACTGCACGCAGGGAGTGCAGACGATGATTAAAGGAAGTATCGGTATTTTTCGAACCTTCCTTATAGTTGAAGTGTGAGCATACGCCAAGTTCAGCCTCTTCATGCATCGTATAAGTACGAATCTGCACTTCAAGTGACTTGTTTTCCGCAATCACAGCTGTGTGTAAAGAGCGATAACCATTGGCCTTCGGATTGGTAATATAGTCATCAAACTGATGCGGAATATGTCGCCACAATTGATGTACGATCCCGAGCGTGTGATAACACTCAGGCACACTTTTCACCAATACACGCAGCGCACGGATGTCATACAGCTGGTCGAAGCTCAGGCTTTTGCTTTTCATTTTCCGATAGATCGAATAAATGTGCTTCACCCGGCCGTTAATTTCAGCTTCAATGCCGTGTTCTGCCAGCTCTTCACGCAATTTATCAATCACGAACTGAATATATTGTTCACGTTCCAGACGCTTTTCATTCAGCAAAGAGGCAATTTCTTTATAGCGTTCTGGCGCCAGATAGCGGAAGGCCAGATCTTCGAGTTCCCATTTCAACTGGGCAATCCCGAGACGATGCGCTAGAGGAGAATAAATGGTGAGAATTTCTCGTGCGACCCGTTCTTGCCGTTCACGTGAAGAATTGGCCAGTTCGCGCAGTGCATAGGTACGTTCTGCCAGCTTGATTAACACGACGCGGACATCTTCTGTCACTGAAATCAGCATCTTGTAAATGCCAGACAGATGTTCACGCTGGTTATTATTAAAGTGATCTTCCAGGCGTTTATTTTTTTCAATCAGCTCAGACAGCTTACCCATGGACAGCGTGCCTTTGACCAGACTGTAGACCTGTTCACCGAATTTTTCCTGCACTTCTGCCAGTGGCATGACGCCTTCACGTACTGCGCGGTAAAGCATGGCAGCGGACAAGGTATCTTCATCGACATAGAGATGCGCGAGAATATCCGCCATTTCAATACCGGTATAGAAGGTATTAGAGCGATGCTGAATCGTACTTTGTAGCTCTTTTTCTAAGGTTAAACGGGCAACTTCTTCGAGCTGCTTCAGGGGAGCCCCGTCTAATATGCCACGAACCCGATCTAACCATTCAGTCAGATCCTGCTGTGCTTGTTCGGCATGTTCTACAGTCGCCTCCTGTGACAACTCAGTGAGCCGCCCAGGCAGTTGCTCACGTACTGTGACCATACCCTTCTCCTACTTTTAGATACATCATCTCTTTGATCGTTTATTTAATTTTCTTTTTCGAACAAGGCAATCGACTCGACATGTCCGGTATGCGTAAACATATCCATCACACCGGCTTTCGTTAGCTGATAACCTTGTTGTACCAGTAGCCCTGCATCTCTTGCAAGCGTAGCAGGATTACATGACACATAAACGATTCTTTTGGCACCAAACTGAGGAATATAATGCATGACTTCTTCTGCTCCAGCACGTGGCGGGTCGATTAATAATGCATCAAATCCTTGATTTGCCCAAGACTGGTGCGAAAAATCTTTGGTTAAATCTTGTGAATAGAACGAAACTTGTGCAATACCATTATTGTTAGCATTTTCCGCACCGCGTTGCACCATTTCCTCACTTCCCTCAACCGCAACCACCTGACCAGACGCACCAACACAGCGCGCCAGTGGCAAAGAAAAGTTTCCTAATCCACAAAACAGATCCAGAACGCGTTCGCCCTGCTGTAATTGAAGCAAATCACATGCCAAGCGCACCATTTGCGGATTGATCGTTGAATTGACCTGAGTGAAGTCCAATGGATTAAAACCGAATTCCACATCAAAGTCATCAAGACCATAGTGTAAGCGTGCTGCCTGTTCAGGCTCATCAATCCGCTTCAAATAATCTTGGCCTGCAGGCTGCAAATAAAGCTGCCAACCTTTCTCTAACGTAAATTGGCGCAATCGGTTGACATCTGTTACCGATAATTCTGCGGTTTCACGAATGAGCAACGCAATGTCATGATCACCCATAGCCAATTCTATATGACCAATATCTGCCTGACCATCGAGACTTTGGAGCAATTGTTTAAGACGTGTAACCGATCCAAACTCGCGATCCAGAATCATGCAGCGGTCAATCGAGGTCAGCTTATTGGACTGGTTTTCACGAAAACCAACCACCAACTTTTCTTTTTGAGGCAGATAACGCACCCCAATCCGGGCTTTACGACGGTAATCTTCACGTTGTGAACGTAACGGTGGCAGCCATTCTACAGGCTGAATCCCGGCAAAATGCTGCAAATGTGATTTCAGAACATTCTGCTTAAGTTCAATTTGGGCATCTGGATGGATATGCTGCATATTGCAGCCGCCGCATACGCCAAAATGTGGACACACAGGTTTGACCCTGATCTCGGAAGCCTCACTGAGCAACTCAAGGCTATCCGCCTCTTCCAGTTTTTTGACTTCACGGGTAACGCGGGCACGAACGGTTTCACCCGGCAAGGCATAGCGGATAAAGACCTTCTTGCCATGCTTTTCAAGCGGATGATCCGGATGTGAACCATAGTGAGCGATGCCACGTCCTTCATGTGAGAGTGATTCAACCTGGAAAATATACTCGGATTGCGGTGCTGGACGTGGTTGTGCTCGACGTTTCATGAAAACCTAGGATGTGGAGATGGGAAAATCAAAACGGGTAAATTCAGTTCTTTGTGAGGTTTCACGCCAGACTGATAAAAAATCTGCATGTTGCGGCTGGGTATGCAGGTATTGAATCGTACTCTGCACCAGATGCTGATAATCAGGCAACATCAACTGGCCTTTTAGCAACAGCCAGCGAATATAGACCAACCAGGTATTGAGCACATCACCTTCGCAATAGCTGGTGAGTGCGTTCCATTGCTGGTTACGTACATATTCAGGTACATGATAGCCACCATCACCACGCTTGCCTGGATAACCCAGTAAATGAGCAACATCATCCAGTTTCTGAAAATGACGGGCATGAAACATGGCCATAACATCCATCAAATCAACATGACGCTGATGGTAACGATTCTGGTAGTTATTATAACGCTTTTGCGTATCGATTTCGCCCTGATCGAACAGACTTGGAGCAGATAAACCATGATACATGGCCCGATAAAGAATAACCGGCAGGTCAAATTGTGAGCCATTCCAACTGACTAGCGTCGGATGACGCTTTTCAAAAATGGATAAGAATTTTTTTAAAATCTCTGCTTCACTGTATTGTTCACGGCTGAAAGAAAACAGGCGCATACCCTGTTCATCCATCCATAAACCGGAAATACAGACAATCTCATGCAAAGGCAGACGCTGAAAGTCCGAGCCTGATTCCTGACGGCGTAACTTGGTCAGGGCCTGATCCAGATCAGCCTCGGGCAGATCCAGACCAAACAGATGCGCGCCTGATTTAAGATCGGTTTGAGTTTCAATATCGAAAGTTAAAACAGGCAGGCGCATAAAAGATTTCTCAAAAATTATTCAGGGTCTTGTACAGAGAATAAGCCTGTAGACAGGTAACGGTCACCACGGTCACAGATAATACATACAATTACTGCATCCGGATTTTCTTCTGCGAGCTTGATGGATGCCCAAACTGCACCGCCAGAAGATGTACCGGCACTGATACCTTCTTTTTGCGCCAGTTTACGCATGGTGCGTTCCGCTTCAATCTGTGGAATATCGATAATACGGTCGATACGGCTACGATCAAAAATCGTTGGCAAATATTCTTCTGGCCAGCGGCGGATACCGGCAATACTAGAACCATCAGATGGCTGTAGGCCCACAATCTGAATATCCGGATTCATTTCTTTCAGATATTTAGATACGCCCATGATCGTACCTGTAGTACCCATTGAGCTGACAAAGTGTGTAATTTTACCACCTGTTTGCTGCCAGATTTCAGGACCTGTGGTCAGGTAATGCGCTTCGACATTGTCCGGGTTACCAAACTGGTTTAACACCAGACCTTTACCTTCAGCCTGCATTTGCAAGGCCAGATCACGTGCACCTTCCATGCCCTGCTCTTTGGTCACTTCAATCAGTTCAGCACCATAAGCACGCATTGCGTCCTTACGTTCCTGACTCATGTTATTCGGCATAATCAGCTGCATCTTGTAACCACGCATGGCCGCAACCATCGCCAATGCAATCCCTGTATTTCCGCTGGTCGCCTCAATCAAGGTATCACCCGGTTTGATCTGTCCGCGCTTTTCCGCCTGCATGATCATGTTATACGCTGGACGGTCCTTGACCGAGCCTGCCGGATTATTTCCTTCGAGTTTTGCAAGTACTGTGGCTTGAGTGTGACTAGCCAGACGCTGCAAACGCACCAGTGGCGTTTTGCCTACATAATGGTCCAGTAAAAATTCGTCTGCTTGAAAATCAGGGGTGGTATTACTCATTATTTGCACCTATATCGAGGTGCGGCTATTGTATGAAAAAATGCATTTCCCTGCACCCATTTATAGCAGTGCTTTTGCATAAAACTGTATAGATCACGATCAGCACGGCCAATTCGCCCTGTTTTAGCTTGATAAAACTCCTCAATCGTGACAGTGACTTAGCTCACTTCTCCCCCTGAAAAGATTTGCTTAAACACACATAATGACTGTTCAGCGCAATGGTTCTTATTTTCTGCGTTAATCTGGAGCTTTAGAAAAATAATGCTGAAATTTTAACAGTAGATTTAAAGCATGCTAATATGCAAAGCATAAGGAAAATACTGCTTGAATCATGTCAAATATCAACAAAAAGCTGTTTAAACGCCTACACTTAAATCATGCTTATGGACAGCTGATTGCACTGATTTTTGTACCCATTACTATTCTGGCCTGTGTCGGCGCTGCTCTGGTCATCTCGGAAACTTCCAATGCCGCACGTGCCCAGCAAAAGCAGATGGCCATTGCGATTCTGACCCGTTTTCAGGCCACTTCTGAATATGCGCTGGACATTTTGAGCCTTTATCCATGGCAATATGAACAAGCTCATGACGCCATGCAAAATATGCTGAATGAAAAGCATCTGGTTCGTGCGGCTATTCTGGATGAAAATGGTAAAAGTAAACTCGGTATTGGGTTTCAGGAACAGGCGCCTTGGCCGGACTTTAAAAAAGACGGCAATTTTGTTGGCCCGATCTTAGATAAAAACAATCATATTTATGCAGTCAAAGTAAATGAAAATGGCATGAATGCAGGCTGGCTGGCGATCGAACTGGACAATCAGCCCTTAGAAATTGCCCGCTACCGGGTCCTGATCGTTTTGATTGCGACCGGCTTATTGACCTTATTGCTCTTGTTGTTATGTCTGAATTTCTATTCTCGTCGCTGGATTGCACCGATGTATGAAATTCGCATGCAGCTGCAACGCCTGAATGCCGACACCCTAGATCAGCATATGGTGATTAACAGTACCGGTGAATTGCGTCTTTTGCAGCGTGATATTGCCAATGTGGTGAAACGTCTGCATTTCAGTTTTCTGGAATTGCGCGAGCATACCGAACAGACTGAAGATGATTTGCGCCGTACTCTAGATACTTTAGAAGTTCAAAATATTACTTATCGTCAGGCACGTGATCAGGCGATTTCGGCCAACCAGGCCAAGTCGGTGTTTCTGGCCAATATTTCCCATGAATTACGCACACCCTTAAATAGTATTGATGGTTTTATTCACCTGCTGCTGCGTCAAGGCAATCTTAGCAATGAGCAAAGCCTGTATTTACAGACCATCCGCAAATCTTCTGCGCATCTGCTGGCCCTAATCAATGATGTACTGGATTTCTCCAAGATCGATGCCGGCAAACTGGAACTGGAAACCGCACCTTTTGATCTGGAAGAAGCCATTTTCGATGTGATGGACATGCTCTCACCACTGGCTGCACAGAAGCATATCGATATGGCGTTCTACTTTGCAGACAATGTGCCAAAACATGTGATTGGTGATGTACTACGCTTCAAGCAGATTCTGACCAACCTGATTTCCAATGCGATCAAGTTTACTCCAGATGGCGAAATCATTGTTCGGGCACGCATGGAGCATGATGATATCGGACAATGTCTGCTGCATTTTAGCGTTCAGGACAGCGGCATTGGCCTGAGCGGAACTGACCGTAAAAAACTGTTTGAATCCTTCTCGCAAGGCGACACCTCGGTCACCCGCCAATTCGGTGGTACAGGTCTAGGGCTGGCAATTTCTAAGCAACTGGTTCACCTGATGCATGGTCAGATCGGCTTTGAAGATAACCAGGAACGTGCACCAACAGAAAAAGGCTCAACCTTCTGGTTTACTGCCCAATTCCCGGTGGATGAAGATATTGTTCATGAACATCCGGACTTCAGTGATCTGACCGTTGTGTCTTATCTTGCCCATCCGGCAACAGCGAATGTTTTGAGACATTATCTGGAAAATTATCGCGTCAAACATATTGAGTCGACGTCCATTCTGGATCTGTTCAGTCGTCTGAACCATTTACAAAATATCGAGAATACCTGGCTGATTGTCGACCATAGTGGCGATAGCCAGGCTCTACTGACAGAGATTCGCTCTCGCTATCAGGGACATCTGGCTGTGTATGGTTATCAGATGCAGCTGGATCCGAACATGCTGAATGACCATCGTGCCCGTGCCCTGCATCAGCCCCTGAGTCGTAGTGCCCTGATTCAGCTACTCGGCAATCAACCCGTCTTCGATCAGGAACAGCATGAAGACTTTAATGGTCAGGGACTGCATATTCTGGCCGTTGATGACCATCTGCCGAACCTGATTGTTCTAGAAGCCTTACTGGCCGAACTGAATGTCACCACAACCAAAGCCATTAGCGGACAGGAAGCGATTGATATCATTCAGAGTCGTTATGAACAGGGCCTGCCATCTTTTGATCTGGTGTTTATGGATATCCAGATGCCAGTGATGTCCGGTATCGATACCACGCGTGCAATCCGTTCACTGGAATCAACTTTTGAAAATCATCAGCGTCTGCCGATTATTGCCCTGACGGCACATGCCCTTTCCGATGAGAAACAGAAACTGCTACAAAATGGTATGGATGATTATGTCACTAAGCCTATTCAGATTGATCAGATCGTGCAGATCCTGACACATTGGACGACTGAGAGTTTTAAAAAGATTCCGGTGCTGGAACGTGCCAATGTCATTGATGCGCTGGATCCGAATATTCTGGACTGGCAGCAAAGCCTGCAACTGGCGGCCAATAAAGAAGATCTGGCCGTCGATCTGCTCAGCATGCTGGTCGACAGTTTTGAAAAAGAGCTGGATGAAATTGAGCAATTAATTGAGCTGGAAGATTTTCCGCAGCTGGAACATGTTTTGCACCGTCTCTATGGGGCTACTCGTTATGTCGGCACACCGACTCTGCAAAAAGTTACCGGAAGTTTTGAGCAGTTTGTCTCGACCTTGCGTAAGGAACGCCGTAAGGCCGATGACAGTTTTGTTCAGGAAGTATTGAAATATCTGGATGAACTGAAAGCCGTAATTGAGCAGGTAGAACAGGCAGCCCAGCAAATCTTAAACAAGCATAGTGGTTAAATCATTGTTGTTTTAATCACTCATATCTGTATGACTGCGCTGTCATGCAAGCACAGATTGCTCATGCTATGCTCGCTTACAGAAAAATTAAGGATGAATACCATGTCACTTGTGCGCTTTGAAAAAAATAATGGAATTGCCACGGTTACTCTCAGCCGTCCAGACAAACGTAATGCTATGAGCTTTGCCCTGCTGCGTGAACTGGTGCAGATTGCGAACCGGATTAAAAAAGACAAGTCAGTGCGTTGTGTCATTTTAACCGGTGAAGCGCAGGTCTTTAGTGCCGGCATTGACTTGGCCGATTTAAATAATCCTAAAAATCGGGCCTATGCGGCTTGGGAACTGATCCGTCCTGGACAGAGCTTATTCCAGAAAGCTTTTCTGGTCTGGCAGGAACTGCCTGTCCCCGTCATTGCAGCCATTGAAGGTTTCTGCTTTGGTGCAGGTATGCAACTTGCGCTGGCTGCGGATATCCGGATCGCTCACCCTGCGACCAAAATGTCAATTATGGAAACTCGTTGGGGCCTAGTACCAGACATGGGATTAACGCGTTCACTCAAAGGTCTGATCGGGATTGATCTGGCCAAAGAGCTGACCTTAACCGCACGTATTTTTGAAGGTGCCTATGCCAAAGAAATTGGCCTGATCACCCATGTTGATGAACAGCCATTAGCAAAAGCACAAGCTTTGGCTGAAGAAATGTTACAACGCTCTCCAGATGCCTTGATGGCCTCTAAATTTGTGCTGGATGCGATGGAACACAAACCCAACAAGTCACTGCGTATGGAAAAAATCTGGCAGCTTAAACTGTTACTCGGTAAAAACAGTCAACTGGCACGCAAGAAGGATAAAAATCCGGACGTGCAGTTTGTACCACGCCAATATAATTAATTGTGACTGAAGCAAAATCAAAAGATGAGAGATAAGATGCAATTCGATCATGATAGCAAAATTGCCTTTTTAGGTATGGGACTCATGGGCAGTCGTATGGTAACCCGCTTGCTAGAAGCAGGTTTTCAAGTTGCAGTCTGGAACCGTACGGCCAGTGCCTGCGATCCTTTGTTTGCTCTTGGAGCCACTCCGCTATCTCTAGATCAAATTGCAAATTATCCGGTTATTCTGACTTGTCTGGCAGATGATGCCGCAGTGCAATCGGTCTTTGAGCAGATTCAGCCCAATCTGGTGGCTGGACAGGTTATTGTCGATTTTTCCAGTCTTTCCGTACATCAAACCAAAACTCTAGCTGAACAGGCCCAAGCTAAACAAGCGATCTGGATTGACTCTCCTGTGTCTGGCGGTACAGCCGGTGCAGAACAAGGCACGCTAGTCATCTTCGCTGGTGGTGATACAGAAACTATTACCGCACTTGATCCAATCTATAAGGTGCTTTCACAACGTGTTACTCGTATGGGGAATACGGGAACCGGTCAGGCGACTAAAATCTGTAATCAGCTGATTGTGGCAGCGAATAGCACCTTGATTGCTGAAGCAGTGGCTTTGGCTGATCGTGCCGGTGTAGATACTGCCCTGCTTGCACCAGCATTAGCCGGTGGTTTTGCTGACTCCAAGCCTTTTCAGATTCTGGCCCCACGTATGGCCAGCCAGACGTTTGAACCCGTGCAATGGAAAGTGCAGACATTGTCTAAAGACCTGAACAATGCTGTGCAACTGGCAGCTACTTTATCTTTGGATATTCCTGTGGCCAGCCAAGCCCTGTCTCAACTCAAAACCCATCAGCAAGACGGATTTGCTGAAGCCGATCTGGCCACTGTTATAAAGCACGTAGACCGCTAATATTACATTTCAATATTCTGCCTTGAGCAAGGAAAAGCCCATGACCAAACTCGCCGTTAACCTCTCCATGATTTTTACGGAAGTACCGCTGTTAGAACGTTTTGCCTTGGCTCATGCGCACGGTTTTAAACATGTGGAAATCCAGTTTCCCTATGAACTGAGTATTGAGCAGATTCAGCAGCAGCTTCAGTTACATGATCTTGATATCTGCCTGATTAATGTGCCTGCTGGTGATCTGATGCAAGGTGGACACGGTCTGGCCGGTATCCCTGGACAGGAAATCGAGTTTCGTCATGCCGTAGAGCAAGCCATTCGATATGCGACTGCTCTGAATGTGCCGAGTGTCAATATTCTGGCCGGCAAACAGCCACTGGATTGTGACCTGCTTCCTTGCCTGAACACCTTGGCGAGTAATCTGAAAATTGCCTGCTCCATGCTCTCTGATTATCAGATTCAGCCAGTCTTTGAAATGATCAACGGTCAGGACATGCCACGTTTCCTGATTCAGAATGTGGCTCAAGCTCAGGAGATGCTGGAAGCTGTCAATCATTCTGCCTTGAAAATGCAATATGACTGTTATCACATGGCCATGATGGGTGAAGATGTGCTTGAAGCTTTAAAAGAAAATATTGCTGAGATTGGTCATATCCAGTTTGCAGACTGCCCGGGGCGTCATCAACCCAATACCGCTTCCATTCCATATTATGAGATTTTTCAATGGTTAGAGAATAGCCAATACAATGGTTATGTCGCAGCCGAATATAAACCTCTGGGGACTTCGGAAGAATCCTTTGGCTGGAAAGAACAGTTCTTCCCGGAGTATGACTAAAGCGGCGGAAGGTGCATTTGAAATTTTGGGCTAAAACCGCTATATTAGATCATGCATAATTGTTAGGAAATTATACTCCCTATGAATTTAGAACCATCGCCCAGCGCTTCTAATTCTCACGATCACACTATGAATTCTCATGCACAAGCAGTAAACGCATGCTTGAAAGTTGTACATGCAGCCCTCGAAGATGTAAAGGCTAAAGAAGTTGTTCAGCTTGATGTTGCTAGCATCAGCAACGTGGCAGATGCCATGGTGATTGCAAGCGGTACATCAACCCGTCATATCAAATCACTTGCAGATAATGTTGCTGAAGAAGCACGTAAAGCAGGTTTCCGTCCGCTTGGTATCGAAGGCGAACGTGATGCAGAATGGATCCTGATTGATCTAGGTTTTGTTGTAGTGCACTGCATGCTGCCTACAGCGCGTAAATTCTATGACCTAGAAAGCCTATGGCGCAATCCTGCAGATTCTGTAGCATAAATATCGAATATTCAAAAAAAGCGACCTATGTAGGTCGCTTTTTTTATATCCTTTGATTTAAATCAAAAAGGAAATTCATGGATCAGCAACTTTAATAAATTCGCTTTTCGATTAGATTTAATCAGTCAGCCTATTTTTTAAACGTTTTGTTGCAATTTTATCCAGACCAATTTTCTAAAAATAAAACACCGTAGCTAATTTTATTTTGTAATTCTTCCTGATTCAGCTTTTATATAGGAAGGAGAATTTATCTGTAATTTAAATGGAAAAATCCCCCTTTTAAAAGGAGGATTTAAGATGATCCAGCGAATGGAAAGTCTTAGTGACCTGTACCATTAATCGCTTTAGTCATATCTTCCACAACTTTCTTCGCATCACCGAAAATCATCATGGTCTTGTCGTTATAGAACAAGTCATTGTCCAGACCTGCATAACCGGTCGCCATAGAACGCTTGATGACCATGATGGTACGCGCCTTGTGAGCTTCCAGAATTGGCATGCCGTAGATCGGTGAGTTCGGATCGTCTTTTGCAGCCGGGTTTACAACGTCGTTTGCACCAATAACCAGTACTACGTCAGTTGCCGGGAAGTCCGAGTTGATCTCGTCCATTTCCAGAATGTCTTCATAAGGAACATCAGCTTCTGCAAGCAATACGTTCATATGACCTGGCATACGTCCAGCAACCGGGTGAATCGCAAAACGTACAGTCACGCCCTGCTCTTTCAGCAAGTTTGCCAGTTCTTTGACTGCGTTTTGTGCACGGCCTTGCGCCATACCATAACCCGGTACAATGACAACGCTGTCTGCATTTGACATCAGGAAGCCAGCATCATCTGCAGAACCTGAACGGTAGTTACGTTGCACTTGTGCACCCGCAGCAGCTGTCGGCGCAGCTGCACCACCCATCGCACCACCAAACAATACATTGATGATTGAACGGTTCATCGCTTTACACATGATGTAAGACAGAATCGCACCTGAAGAACCAACCAGCGAACCCGCAACGATCAGCATGTTGTTTTCCAGTGTGAAACCAATCCCCGCTGCTGCCCAGCCTGAGAATGAGTTCAACAGCGAAACCACAACCGGCATATCACCGCCGCCAACTGGCGCAATCCATACCCAGCCAAATGCCAGCGCAAGACCAGTCATTGCCCAGAAAGATGTCATGCTACCTGTCAGGAAGAAGTGAATCCCTGCTGCCAGCATTGCAATAAAGATCAGAGCCTGAACCGGTTTTACCCAGCCACCTGAAATGGTTTTTGCCCATTTCTTTGCAGCCAGCTTACCGTATGCAAATACAGAAGCAGTAAAGGTAATCGCACCAACAAAACAGCCCACAAACAGTTCAAACAGGTGAACCTTGCTCATTTCATGGAAAGTCACACCATTTGCAGCTAACAGGTCCGGGCCCAATTCAACCAGCTTGTTGTTATGGATAATTGCCGCAACTGCAATCAGTACCGCAGCCAGACCCACCAGTGAGTGCATGAGTGCTACTGTTTCTGGCATCTGGGTCATTGGTACAGTACGTGCACGCGCAATACCCACCACTGCACCCGCAGCCATTGCTGCAAGAATCATCCAGACTACTGGATTTTCAGCAACAAAGAATGTGGTCACTACAGCAATCGCCATGGCGATCATACCGTAGCGGTTACCTGCAATTGCAGTTTTAGGACCAGATAAACCACGTAGCGTTAAGATAAAAAGAACGGCGCCAATCAGGTAGAACCAATCCGCATACTCTCGAATAAATTCCATGGTTTAACCCTCTTTTTTCTTTTGCTTAGGTTTGAACATTTCCAGCATACGTGCAGTCACGGCAAAGCCACCGAAAATATTAATGCTCGCCAGAAATACTGCGATTGCCCCCAGTACACTCACCACGTTAATGGTCTGGAAATCCACGCTGCCTTCAACGCCCACCATTGGCAGGCCAACAGTTTGAATCATTGCGCCCACGATAATGATCGAAGACAAGGCATTGGTCACCGCCATCAATGGCGTATGTAGTGCTGGTGTTACCCCCCAAACCACGTAGTAACCCACGAAGATGGCCAGGACGAAAATCGTAATTGTTTCAACCATGAGTCTGCTCCTTAACCACGTTTTAACAGCACTTGGCCGCCGTGAGTGACAAGTAGGGCTTTTTGAATTTCATCTTCCTGATTCAGGACAAAGTTCTTGTCTGCATCAAAAAGTGTTTCAACAAAGTTATAGACGTTACGTGCATATAGCGCTGAAGCTTCAGTCGATACCGTTGATGGAATATTTGGAACACCCAGAATTTTCACACCGTTTTCAGTCACAACAGTTTCGCCGCACTTAGAACCTTCCACGTTACCGCCTGATTCCACTGCCATATCCAGAATCACTGAGCCTGGTTTCATCTTGGCTACAGTTTCAGCACGGATTAAGCGTGGTGCATCACGACCTGGTAACAATGCAGTGGTAATCACGATATCGGCATTCGATACCGCTTTATCGACAATCGCTGCCTGATCCTTGATGTACTGTTCACCTGGCATCCAGCCATAACCGTTTTTAGCTGCTTCATCAGCACGTGCCTGCTCTTCAGGAGACATTGGCACGTCTAGCCATTTACCACCCAAAGACTCAACCTGATCTTTGGCAGTCGGACGAAGGTCAGTTGCTTCTACGACTGCACCCAGGCGTTTCGCTGTTGCAATTGCTTGAAGGCCTGCTACCCCGACACCCATGATCACGACACGAGCCGGTTTTACCGTACCTGCCGCTGTCATCAGCATAGGGAACATGCGCTGATATTCAGCAGCAGCTAAAAGCACTGATTTATAACCTGCAAGGTTCGCTTGCGAAGACAATACGTCCATGTTTTGCGCACGTGATAGAGTACGTGGCAAAAGCTCAAGAGCAAATGCAGACACATTCTGTGCCGCGAACTGGTCAAGCTCGGTATTGCGGTATGGGTCAAACATCGCTACAACCATGGTGTTGGCTGACAGCTTTTGAATTTCCTCACCCTTCGGTGCACGAACTTTCAAAACTATCTGGCTACCGGTGTAGGCATCATCCGTAATTTTGGCACCAACTTGCTCATAGGCACTGTCGATGTAAGCAGCTTTAACACCTGCTCCACGTTCGATCACCACACTATGACCAGCGCTGATCAATTTCTTTACTGTCTCAGGCGTCGCAGCGACGCGATTTTCACCGACGACAGTTTCGGCTGGAATTCCAATCTGCATGAGCGTCCCTCAAGCTAATTTTTTCTTAAGTAAACACCGTGATTTACGGTGCTTCCCCTCAGGATGTGTTTTTGTTGAATTTTTGGATTCTAATTAAACTTCTAGAAATTACTACCTATTATTTATTTAATAAATACCCATATTTTGAACTGACGATTCATAAAAATGATGCTGTCATATAGCATTTATTAGTTGAGCCTGATTATTTTGATTTGCTGAATTTATAAACGATATTCATTCTCTTGAACGATGACTGTTTTCTTGGTTATTTTTTATTAGATTACTTTTTGTTTTATTTTGTTACATTGATCATTCTGACAGATATTTCATTTTTTCTGCTCAGCAAATCTTTATTTCAAATGAACTGATAAAGCCTAAATTAGGGCACTTTTCTAGGGCAGTTTTCTGTTTTTGACCTTTTTGACAAATTTAATCTACTTTGGAATATTCATTTTTAAGATCAAAAAATACTGTTTTCCTATAACTTTTTCATTTTTCACTCATAAAAAATATGAATTGATGATGAAAAAATTGATTTGGGATTCACTTATTTGACTTATTCAGCTCAAGTCTTAAGACTTGCCTGAAATAGGTGAAAAAAATATTCTGCAACATTTATTATATTAATACTCAGTCCACTGTTAGATTTACGAACTCTTCATTTTGCACCAATTTTGGGCAATCACTGATTCAGATTGATCTCTGTCACTTGGTCTTAAATGAGATGACTTAATACAAAGCGCTTCCACGTACATTTTCTTAAGTGAAAAAGTTAAATTTCTAGCGAATTTTCATCTCTTATCAATCCAGAAAAGTACTTTTTTGTGGCATTTCTCTTGTATGAGTTTGAGTACTTTGCACTATTTTTCTACTTTTATCCTGACGGGTTTTCGCCTATAGTGCCTGCAACTTCTGCATCATCTTTGATGTTCTTTATAAAAATTCTCCCTGAGCTTAAGGTACTTGCCATGTCTCCTCCTCTCGATATCAGTCAAAATAAATCTCTGTTATGGCTGATGGCGATCGCATGTGGTTTATGTGCAGGTGCAAACTATTATTGCCAACCGCTTATCTCCTCAATTCAGCAATATTATCAGGTACCAGAATCCCAAGTGGCGCTGACCGTGACCTTTGCGCAGGTGTCTTATGCCTTGGGCCTGCTGTTTATTGTGCCTTTGGGAGACATGCTGAATAAGTCCAGACTCATTCCTTTCTTGATGTTTGGTGCCGCTTTAGGCTTGCTGATCTGTGCCACAGCAGTCAACCTGCCGATGCTCTGGGTGGGGACTATTATTGCCGGGCTATTTTCTGTTGCTGCCCAGATTCTGATTCCTTTAGCTACGATGGCTGTCCGACCTGAAAAAACCGGAGAAGTGGTCGGTTTTCTCATGAGTGGCTTATTAGTCGGTATCTTATTGTCGACCAGTATTGCCGGATTGCTTTCTGACCTGTTTCACTGGAAAACCATTTATGCGCTCAGCAGTATGGCACTGCTGGTTTTGGGCTTTTATTTAAAAGGACAATTACCCAGCATGCCGCGTATGCGTATCAGCTATGCAGCAATTTTTAAATCGATGGGTATGCTACTGCGTGAGGAACCGCGACTGGGCTTACGCTCCCTGATTGGTGCATGTGCCTTTGCCGCCATGAGTATGCTGTTTTCAACCATTGCCCTGCTGCTGACCCAGAAACCTTTTCATCTTTCTGATGTGATAGTGGGCCTAGTAACACTAGTTGGTGTTTTTGGTGCGCTGTCGACTCAGGTTATTGGTAAATGGGCAGATCGTGGCTATATCAAGATCCTGACCTGGATTGGCTGTTCAATTCTGGCAGTAAGCTGGCTATTTTTATATTTTGGTGGCGTGTCCCTGCTCAGTTATATTCTGGGTTATGCCCTGATTAACTTAGGTCTGGCGATTACTCATAGCTGTAATCAGAACGTGATTTTCCGCTTGCGCCCAGATGCCAAATCACGACTGAACTCTATTTACATGACGCTGTATTTTATTGGTGGTGCCTGTGGTTCAGCTCTGGGGGTATATGCCTGGCATCATGGTGGCTGGAGCATGACCTGTCTGTTTGGACTTGGCTTGGCACTATGCGCCGCCCTGTTTGCGCTGATGGATCAATGGCAACAACATCGAGCAAAAGCTTAAGCAGATTTAGCTGACTTGTACCACGGGATAGTAAGGTTTACCCGAATCCCAAGTTGCTGCATTTTCCAAAAGGATGCAGATAAAAGTGGGCAGCAACCCGGCCAGAACCCGACAGCTGTCTTGGAGCTGCTTTATATTAAATGAGCTCTGATAAGTCGCACCGCCCTGCATAAGCTGATGATATAAAGTAGAAAGACGGTTAAAAATCACCAATAAGATTTCAGTTAAATTCCGCTCTTGAACAGCTTTTTGTATTTTCTGTTTTTGCTGATCTAATGCTTCACGACAGCTTTCCAGACTGACTTTATGATGGCGATAATCCCAGAAACCTTGATCGGTATAAGGGCTATCCAGCAGTGTAGAAATTGGCTGGCTGTATTTTTCCCAGACAATATGCTGAAGTTTTTGCTCCACATCTTTTTGACAGAGGGTTTCCAGAAATTGATGCAGGCTTTGTTGATCCTGACGAACCTCTGTTTCTTGTGCATAGATCGAATTAAAACTGATCCACAGGCTAATAAACTTAAACTCTAATTCCTCATCTAGCTCTAATGCTTTTTTAAACCAGCTAAGTCCCCGTTGAATCCGTAAATTAAAATAGTCTGAATGCTGAGGTTTTTTGCTTTTATAAATCTCCTCCAACATGAGCATCGTTATTCTCCTTATTTATCTCGTTTTCTTTATCTTAATCTTAAATATCTCAAAATATAGCATTGCAGAATGACTGGGAGTTTATTTTTTCAATTCCCACAATTTCTCTTGTTAAATATTTTTATTGGAATGACAGTTATCGTTCCTCATGCAGTTCAGCCTTTGGTCATGCAAATTTTATGCTAGTATTACGCCCTCTTTTTGCAGTACTGCTTTTTTGAGCAGATTTCCAGCAATTCCTGCTCATTCTTGTACTGCTATTACTCTTCCATTTCATTTAAGGCGTGATTTTGAATGACTGATCTCAGCACCATTGAAAACAAACTTCAACCTCGCATCAGTGTTGCGCCGATGATGGACTGGACCACCAAAGATTATCGTTTCTTTGCGCGCCTGTTTAATCCAAATGTCATTTTATATACCGAGATGGTGACTACGGGCGCCATCATTCATGGCGATGCCAAACGCCATCTGGACTTCAATCAAGAAGAACATCCGATTGTGTTACAGCTCGGCGGTTCCAACCCTCAAGATCTGGCAACTTGTACTAAAATGGCTCAGGACTGGGGTTACAATGAAGTTAACCTGAATGTCGGCTGTCCGAGTGATCGGGTACAGAATAATAAAATTGGTGCCTGCCTGATGGCTGAACCTGATCTGGTCGCAGAATGTATTGATGCAATGCGTAATGCCGTGGATATTCCGGTCAGTGTGAAACACCGCATTGGTATTGATGACATGCATTCTTATGAAGAAATGCTGCATTTTGTGGATACGGTCGCCAAAACCGGTTGCGATAACTTTATTGTGCATGCCCGAATTGCTTTACTCCAAGGTCTTTCACCTAAAGAAAACCGTGAAATCCCGCCACTACGCTATGAAGATGTTTACCGTCTGAAGCAGGACCGTCCGAAACTGACCATTGAAATTAATGGCGGAATTAAAACTTATGCAGAAACGCTTGAACATCTCAAGCATGTCGATGGCGTGATGATTGGCCGCGAAGCCTATCACAACCCGTACCTGTTAGCTGAGCTGGGTCAACTGTGGAATCTCGAAGCACCGGACCGTTTTGAGATCATGCAACAGATGCTGCCTTATATTGCCCAACGTATGGCTGAAGGTGCACCATTGTCGATTATTACCCGTCATATTTTAGGTTTATTTCAGAACTTGCCAGGTGCACGTAAATGGCGTCAGGCTTTAAGCGGTGGCAATGCCAAAACGCTAAAAGATATAGAAACAGCATTATTGAATATTCAGGAAGCCATGCAGCGCACTGAAGATTATCTGCGTGAACATCAAGTTCAGCCTTAAAATCAAAAAGCACCGAGACCCGGTGCTTTTTTATGACCTAAAATAAAAATTAGTGGGTATAGGCCGTAATATTTCCGACCGGAATCGGTTCTTCATCATAGGAAGCCGCTTGCAGGACAGGTTCTGTAACTGGACGGACATCTGGCCCGAACTCAATACTGGTAGGTTCATTCACAGGTTCTAGATCATCGAGTGATGAGGCCAGCTGTTCCAGTTCACGATCCAGTTGCTGACGATATTTCTCAATCTCGATTTCATCGATAAAGGCAAAAGCATCATCTTCAATGGCCCAGCTATAACCACCATTCACCTTTGAAATTTTAACGTTAATGGGATATTCATTACCCTGATAATTCAGATGTGAAACTGCTTCAAACTCATTGCCTTTGCGATGGCGGATTTTTACATTTACTACAGTCAGACGATAATGCTGATAATTCGGATTGGCATTAAATTCTTGCTGCATTTGTCCTTGAATATTTCTGGCCAGTTCATCAATCGATACAAAATAACTGCATCCAGCCAGACAGGCGATCATCAATATCATTATGATTTTTTTCATCCCGCCCCCTTGTGTTCTCTCACTGCTTTACAGATGTGTAAAACTTTTCATCTTTGGATTATTCTGTGATCCATTTTATACTTTTTTTAAATAAATGAATAAATAAATCCTTAGTCTATAAAGTCGTTTTTATTTTTATGTTGTACTGGCTTTTTAACTTCATGGTAAAAAAACCTATAAAAAAGCCCTGAACCAGTCAGGGCTTTAATCGTCATTTAAAACTTAAAAATCATCTTCTGCAGCAGGATCATGGTGCAAGGCATCATGGATCGCTTCAACCAGTTGCTGGGCAATTTCCTGTTTAGAGGCTTTGTCCAGATCACGCTTATCCAGATGATAGTGTTCGGCAAAGAATACCGTCATGGCATTTTCATCGGATGCAAAGCCAATATCCGCACGCGAAACATCATTGCAGGCAATCATATCCAGTTTTTTCGCCACCAGTTTACCCGCTGCATATTCTTCAATATTTCGGGTTTCTGCAGCAAAGCCTACCATAAATGGACGTTTTTCCTGCTGTGCGATGGTCGCCACAATATCCGGATTCTTTATTAAAGCGACATTCAGCTCATCGCCTGCTTTCTTGATTTTATGCTCGGCTACCTGTGCGACACGATAATCAGCTACTGCAGCGGTCGCAATGAAGATGTCACAACCCTGCTCCAGCATTTGCATGCTTTCATTCAGCATTTGTACTGCCGAAGAAACATTTTTACGTTTCACGCCATTTGGGGTATCTAGGCTCACCGGACCAGCAATCAGGGTGACATTCGCTCCAGCTGCATAACAGGCTGCTGCCAATGCAAAACCCATTTTCCCGGTACTATGGTTGGAAATATAACGTACCGGGTCAATCGCTTCACGGGTCGGACCAGCTGTAATCGTGACTTGCTTGCCCGCCAGCATGCCAAATTTTTCTGCAATCGCGCGCTGAGCTTTATGGAAATACTCTGTGACCTGACGTGCCAGATCTTCCGGTTCCGGCATACGCCCCAAGCCTACATCACCACAAGCTTGTGAACCGGCATCCGGCATAATCACATGCACGCCATCATCAATCAAAGTCGCAAGATTACGCTGGGTTGCTTTGGCAGCCCACATCTGCTGGTTCATGGCTGGTGCGACCCAGACCGGTGCATTGGTTGCCAGATACAAAGTGCTCAGCAAATCATCTGCAAGGCCTGCTGCAAATTTTGCCAGCGTGTCGCAGCTGGCTGGCGCAACCAATAACAGATCAGCCCAACGTGCCAGCTCAATATGCCCCATGCCCGCTTCTGCTTCAGGATCCAGCAACTCGGTATGTACCGGATTGCCTGACAAGGCTTGAAAGGTCAAAGGGGTAATGAAAGCCTGTGCGCCTTGAGTCATGACAACCCGCACATTAAACCCGGCATCTTTCAGACGGCGAACCAGAATGGCACTTTTATAGGCAGCAATACCGCCAGTGACTGCTAAAATGATATTTTTATGAGGAATTACACTTAGATCAAAGCTCACGAACAGCTTACCTTTCTGTTGCAGTGGGGCTCACAATAGCATTAAATAATTGCATTCCCAAGAGATCAGCTTCAGGGAAAACTCATAATTCATAATAAATAAGTCTAATAACTATGCAATTTTCAATCAAAAACTGACCTGAACTGGAACGGCCGCGGGAACGTTTAATTCAATATGGGGCAGAAAGTTTATCTGATGCAGAACTGCTGGCCATTTTTCTCCGATCAGGTTCACAACAGCATTCAGCCGTAGAATTAGCCCGGCTACTGATTCAACATTTTGGCCATTTAACTGCTTTACTTGATGCACCTTTAAAAGAAGTTAGCCAGTTTCATGGCATGGGCATTAGCAAATATACCCAACTGATGGCGGTTAAAGAATTAGGACGGCGTTATATTGCCGAGCATCTTAAACAGGATTCTTTAGAATTAAGTAATTCAAAAAGACTACGGGATTATTTACGTTTCGAATTATTGAGTGAAAATCAGGAAGTATTCGCGGTCCTGTGTCTGGACGCCAGTTTAAGGAAAATTGCATTTAAAAAGCTGTTTTATGGTTCTGTGAATGCATGTGATATTTCGATTAATCAGTTGCTCAGATATGCCATTACCCAACAGGCAACTTCAATTGTGATTGCGCATAATCATCCCTTGGGCCAAGCCACTCCTTCTAAAGCTGACCTGTATCTGACCCGCCAGATTCAGCAGGCATGTCGACTGGTCGATATCCGTTTAATTGACCATTGCATCATTGCTCTGGAGGGCAGTTTTTCCTTTGCTGAGCAGCAACTCATCAAACCTGAAGTCTAAGGGGGAATAGCACTTGACAAAGCAGCTACAACTCAAGAAGATCATGAAAAAAAATTGTGATGATTCCAATAAATGATCGTACGTGACCAGCAGAACGTTTTTAAATTATTATTTTCCTGGCGAGGAACGATTTTACCTAAGGTTCTACCTCCTTTAGGCGTGGTCATGCTGATTTCAGCCATTATTGGTGGTTTTTCACGTGTAGGTTATTTTCATTTTCCAGAACTCCCTCTCGTTGGCTTTACCCTCATTGGCGTAGTGCTGTCTATCTTTCTCGGATTTAAAAACACCGCCTGTTACGACCGCTGGTGGGAAGCACGTAAACTCTGGGGTATTCTGATTGCCAATGCACGTCATTTTGACCGTGACTGCCGGATGTTGTCTCAAGGCCGTCGTGAACGTGTGATTCAGCACGTCATCGTTTTCGCGAACGTACTGCGTGACCGTCTGCGCCATCAGACAGCCAATCCGACTGAGCTAGTGGAAACCAGTGGAATGAGCCAGCAAGCAATTACTCAGCTTTATCAACAGGCCAATGCCCCGCAATATACCTTGAGTCTGATTCAATGGGAGCTGATGCAGGCTCTCAAAGAAGGTGAAATTTCCGACATCATTTATATGCAGATGAATAATCATGTCGCGGAACTCAGTATTGTACAGACAGGTTGTGACCGGATTGCGACGACTCCCTTACCTTTTGCTTATTCGGTTCTGCTGAATCGTACTGTTTATTTCTTCTGTTTTATTCTGCCATTTAGCCTTGGTGCAACCTTAGGTTTATTCACCCCTTTTCTGGTCGGCATTCTCGCTTATACCTTCCTAGGACTGGATGCTTTAAGTTCAGAAATTGAAGAGCCTTTTGGCACCCAAAGCAATGACTTACCCCTTGATTCTATGGTTCGTACTATTGAAATTGAACTCTTGGGAACTTTAGGTAAACCGACACCTCCGCCGATTCAGGCTCAAGATAATAATTTGCTTTAATAGATTATCTCTCTTATCCAAAGATGGAATTCTTTCATACTGGGATGGGTAGCAGTGTTGCGACTGCTGCTTAACTCATTAAACAAAACTCTCCCAGATCCCGATCTGCCCTGGTTTTAGGCTTGGCACCTGACCGAGTTTAACCCAGGGCATATTGTCGCCATGAAAATCACTTCCTATTGATACTTTAAGGCTTTGCTCTGCAATCATCCGGTCGACCATCTGACGGGTTGAACTTGGATCAATAGCGGGCGGCAACTCCACCGCATCTCCACCAAACTTGGCGAAGATCTCGATCAGATAACGAATATTAGTCGCGGATAAATCATAACGGGTTGGATGAGCTAGCACGGCAAAGCCACCGCTGTCATGTATGACCTGAATGGTTTCTTCCAGACCCAGACCATCAAATTTGACATAGGCCTTTTTACCTTCCTTGATGTATTTATCAAAAGCCTGTTGTGGACGGGTCACAATGCCTTTTTCTACCAGCGTTTTGGCAATATGGGTTCGGGTAACCCGATCAGGAATATTGTCAACTTTGGCAATCACGTCAGCATAAATATCCTGACCAATTAAAGGAACCAGAAGGTCACAGATCTGTTTAGAGCGTTCGGCACGAATGATCTTCTGCTGATTGAGGGCTTTTTGTAACGGCTCAGGATTCTGAACATTGAGTGCCACAATATGTACGCCATAATTTTTCTTGGTCGCAGGACGTGACCACTGGCTAGAAATCTCGACTCCAGAAATTATCTTAATCTCATGATTTTTGGCAGCTTCTTCAGCCAACACTAAACCGTCCATAGTGTCATGATCAGTCAGGGCCAAAGTATGGATAAGTTTGTCCGCAGCCGCTTCGACCAATTGCTGAGGACTCAAAGTTCCATCAGAAATATTACTATGTGTATGTAAATCTACGCCGTGCATCTCTATACTATGACATTTATTTGATCAGATTTAGATACTCTAACATGAAAGCACTTTTAGACTTTGTGCCACTCATTATTTTCTTTTATTTATATAAAACTGTAGATCCAAAAGACACTGACCATCAACTTCTACAATTGATCGGTTCTGCGGGGGGTGTCGACAATAACAATATTCTCGTTGCAACTACGGGACTGATCATTTCCATGCTGGTGGTCTATGGTGCGTTATTTGTCATGCAAAAATTCCGCCTAGACAAACAGCAATGGATCGTTCTATTTATGACGGTGATCTTCGGTGGTATTACCCTGATGCTCAGCGACGATTTCTATATCCGTCTTAAAGCTGTATTACTGAATCTGGTTTTCGCTGGTGTCTTCCTATTATCGCCATGGTTTAGCAAAGATAAGAAGCCACTCATCCAGCGTCTGTTTGGTCCGGTATTCAATTTGAGTGCCAAAGGCTGGCTTAAATTAAACTATGCCTGGGTCGGTATGTTTACTCTCATGTCATTTCTGCATACATTCTTCGCCTATTTATGGATGGATGGAAAATATTGGGGCGAATTTACTGCATTCGGTGACATGATCGTGATGTTTTCCTTTATCATTATTCAGTTTATTGTATTGCGCAAATACTTTAGAACAGCTGAATAAGTCCAACTACAAACGATAGAGAGTCATCATGCCATTATTCGTCGTTAGCTGTACCGACCGGGAAGGTACAGTTGAAAAACGCCTTGCGATTCGTCCACAACATCTTGCACGTCTAGAACAGTTAGATGCTGAAGGCCGTCTGATTGTTGCAGGTGCCATGCCTAAAGATCCAGCCAATCCTCAAGCCGGTTTCTATGGCAGCACCATCATCGTTGATTTTGACAGTCGTGAAGCACTGGATGCATGGTTACAGGATGAGCCATTCCTGAAAGAAGGCGTATACGCGCATATTGATGTGAAACCATTTAATAAAGCATTTCCTAAAGGATAAGGTTCATGCGCGCTGTTACCGCCAGTTTCATTGGCTTTTGTTTCATGATTCCTTCTGCCTGGGCTGTTGAAGTTTCTGCTCCAGTTGCCCCGGCTACACAGCCAGCAGCTACTCCTGTCCAAGCTGTTACCACACAAGCACCTGCTCAGGGCGCTTCTGCACAGCAGGCTGGAATTATTCCAGCAGTTGCAACAACTGCTCAGACTGTTCAGCCGACTGAGAAAAAGCCGCTCACCGCAGAAGAAATTGCCAAGCAGAAAGCCCAGCAAGATGCCAAAGTCAAAGCTTTAGTCAAAGATCAGGCAACGCGTCTACAGCAACTGGAAAAAGCCAATCTGGAAGCCCTGTCACAAAATCAGGAATTGCAGCTCAAGAATGACAATCTCGGGGTTCAGGTACAGGTCTTGCAAAGTGAACGTAGTGCCCAGATGTTTCTCTACGGCGCTGCAACTTTGGCAGTCGGTGTATTACTTGGCTTTCTGATTGCGAGCTATGTTTATACCAAACGTCGCCGTCAGTGGTAATCTATAAGCCTTCCAAATATCTTTAAGGTTGTACCCGTTTTGTCGCATGCAATTCAAACTGCCGATCTGGATTGGCAATTGGTGGATGGCATTGATGTGCCTGTGTCCAAGCAATTTGGTGATGTGTATTTTTCCAAAGACAATGGATTGCTGGAAACCCGGCATGTCTTTTTAAATGGCAATGAACTTAGTACCCGTCTGGCCGATTTAAAACCTTTTGCATATTTCTGTGTCGGTGAAACGGGTTTTGGTACGGGTTTAAATATTCTGGCGTTATGGCAACTCTGGCAACAGGTTCGTCCGGATAATCAAAGCCATCTGCATGCGATTTCAGTAGAAAAATTTCCGCTTTCTAAAGCAGATTTAGTCCGTGCCTTAAATGCCTGGCCAGAATTGAAACCGCTAGCAGATCAACTCATCTCCCAATATCCAATGCCGATTGCCGGTTGTCATCGTCTCAGCTTTCCTGAAGAGCGTTTCAGTCTGGATCTGTGGCTGGGAGATGCACATGATGTCTTTCCTGTCATTGAAAAAACTGCACCTGTTAATGCCTGGTTTCTGGATGGCTTCGCACCATCATGTAATCCAGACATGTGGGAAGAAAATGTTTTAAATAACATTGTGCGTTTATCCGAGACCGGAACGACTTTTGCTTCTTTTAGCGTTGCAGGTGTCTTAAAACGTGGTTTAAAACAGCACGGCATCTCTATTTCCCGTCCACGTGGATTTGGGCATAAACGTGAAATGCTGAAAGCGATCTGGAATCCGGCTGAGGAAAGTAACCCATCTCCAGATCAGGAAAGTGCGCAAAAAAAAACTGAGTCAGCTTTAGAGATAAATGCTAGGCCTCGCCAGATCGCTGTGATTGGCGCAGGAATCGCAGGTTTAAGTACGGCATGGGCATTCACTCAGCGTGGTCATCAAGTCACGATTTACGACCAGTCAGCACCGCTTTCAGGCGGTTCCGGCAATCCCCTTGCCCTGATCAATCCTAAACTGTGTCCAGTTGAGCAAAGTGCTGAACATCTGATGACGGTGGCCTGGCAGCATGCCTTAATTCATTATCAGAAATTTAAAGCTTTTCGCTCAATTCAGGTCAATCAGCTTGCCTTAAAAAATCCTGAACAGCTTTTAGGATTGGCAGATGAATATCCCACAGAAATTCTTGCTGCTCAAAGTGCAGCAGACCAAGAGATTCAAACTGAATTTCCAGCTTTAAAACTATTAGCAGCGGGTGCAGTTTCACCTCATCAACTGCGTGATGAAATTTTGCAGCATCCTCTTATTCAGTATAAACAAGCCAAAATTAGTCATATTGAGGCTGCTGAACAACCTGAGTTATTTGCAGATCAGCAATCCTTAGGCAAGTTTGATCACATCGTTGTATGTACCGCACGTGATACCCAGCAATTCTTTGAACATTATCCAGTCCTGAAACCGATTCGTGGACAGGTCAGCTGGGTCAATAATCAAGATCAGCCATTGAATCAGGATACAGCCTATAGTTACGGCGGTTACTGTATGCAGCTCAATCCAGAACAACTGATTTTGGGTGCTTCATTCTATCCAGGCCGGGATGATGCAGAAGTCTTAGTAGAAGATCATGTGCATAATTATGAACTTATCCACAGTGTCTTTCCTGAATATGCACAGTTATTACCCTCTACCGAAACCTGGCAAGGTCGAGCAGCAGTACGCGCCCAGAGTCAGGATTATTTTCCCTTGCTCGGTAAGATGAATGTAGATCAAGAAGTTTACAGTTTTGCGGGTCTTGGCTCTAAAGGTTTTCTATTTGCACCACTGTGTAGTGAAATTCTGGCAGCCCAGATTTTGGGAGAAGCCTGCCCCGCACCTTCAAACTTGGTAAAAAAACTCGACGTAACACGTTTTCAAAAGAAGGTAAAAGCCAAGAAGCCTTATTTTAAGCCTCAAAATTAAAGAGCTCCTCCCTTTAATAAAGAGTGAGGAACACTGTTCCGCAAGGGGGGAAGTTTTAGAAAGAGTTTAATTCCCCTAAATCCTCCTTTAAAGAAGGGGGACTTTGAAGAAATCCAGACAACAAAAAAGCGCCCTTAGGCGCTTTTTTTCACAAGGTCAATTATGCACCTTGTTCCAGTGGCATACCTGCATCACGAGCAGCACGAGTACCACCCATCAGGATGACATATTCACGTGAGCTGTCAAAACCCTCTAACTTTTCAGCTGCACGTGGAGCTTTACTCCCGCCACCACATAAAATGTAAATCGGTTGATCCGCTGACACCTGAGTCAGGCTATTTGCTGAAAGATCGTTAATGGGCTGATTGACCGCCCCTTTCACGTGTGCTTCAGCATAAGCACTTGCATCTCGTACATCCCAGATTACAGCATTTTCTGGGAACTCAAATGTTGTAATTTCTTGTTTACGGATCATTGCGCACTCCTTTGATGTAAACAACACTTGGCAAATGAAGAAAACATCCCTAGCATCTCAGATATTCTTTCCCTTTGTAAAGGTCTAAACTATGCCTTCTTTCGATATTGTTTCTGAATTAGAAATTTTTGAAGTAAATCATGCAGTTCAAAATACCCAAAAAGAGATTGCAACCCGCTTCGATTTCCGTGGACAGGATGTTTCTATTGAACTAAATGAAAAAAACAAGGAAATCAAAATTAGCACAGAAAGTGATTTCCAATGTGAGCAAGTGTATACCATGCTGGAAAACCATTTCTTCAAGCGTAAAGTGGATATTCAGGCGCTAGATCCACAAAAAATGACCGCTTCAGGCAAAAATGTAGTTCAAGTGATCAAGCTTAAAGATGGCCTTGACTCTGATACTGCGAAAAAAATTAATAAGGCCATTAAAGAAAATGGTATTAAAGTGCAATCTTCAATTCAGGGTGACAAGATTCGTGTGACTGATAAAAAACGCGATACCTTGCAACAAGTGATGGCATTCCTGAAAGAACAACAATTCGGTCTGCCTTTACAGTTCAACAACTTTAAAGACTAAGGCAGCAACGTCTGTAGATAGAATTATGGCAAAGAGCAACCGACTGACCAGACTGGTCAAAGCGACATCAAGATTACCGCAAGGTATACGTACTGCTTTATTAAGTAAGACCTTTGGCCGAGTGGTTCCAATGGTTGGCTCTGCCAAGATTCGCTATCAGGAAATCAGTGCAGCCAAAGTTGTGGTGAGTATGGCCAATCATAAGGCCATGCAGAACCATATCGGTCAGATTCATGCATGTGCGATGGCACTGCTGGCAGAAACAGCAACCGGCTTTGTGACTGCGATGAATGTACCTGACAGCGCAGTGGTTCTGATTAAAAGCCTAAAAGTGGACTTTAAGCGTCCAACCAAAGGTGCCATGACTGCGGTGGCTACGTTGACTCCTGAACAGCAGCAATTGATGCAAAGTTCAGAAAAAGGTGAAACGCTAGTACAAGTTATTGTAACTGATGAATCTGGTGAAGCACCGATTCAATGTGAAATGCTCTGGGGTTGGATTGCCAAGAACCAGTTGAAGCCAGGCTAATTTCAATACAGACAAAAAAATCCCAGATTATTGATCTGGGATTTTTTTATTTAATGAATTATGAGTTCTGCTGAGATTCTGCAAATTTCTGTTTTGCTTCATCTGGAATTGGACGTTTATTGCCTTTGACATCCACTGCGACAAAGGTAAATACCCCTTCAGTCACGCGTACAGGTGCACGTGAGTTATCATGACTGTCCCATACTTCGATTTGCATCTGGATTGAAGTATTACCGACTTTTAGAATTTTGGTATAGCAGCTAATGACATCGCCGACTTTCACAGGAACCAGGAAGGTCATCTGGTTAATCGAAATCGTTGCACAGCGTCCTTTACTAAAGCGCTCTGCATGAATTGCTCCCGCCAAGTCCATTTGTGAAACAATCCAGCCACCAAATACATCTCCACTCCAGTTGGTATCCGCAGGCATTGCAATCGTCTGCAGGGAAAGTACTCCCTCTGGTTTAATATGAGAATCTGTCACTTGAACTCCAGGCTTTTTAAATTAGGATTGAGCATTATTTAACTGCTGATCAAGCCACTTTTGTAGTTCGCTTGAACGTAATGCACCGCTTATTCTAGCAATTTCATTGGTTTTATTCATCAAAACCAGCGTCGGAATACTACGTACATTAAATGCTGAGCTTAATCGCGGATTGGCTTCGGTATCAATTTTAGCAAATACCACTTGTGGATTTTCTTTTGCTACAGCAGCAAAATGCGGTGCCATCATTTTACATGGACCACACCAGTCTGCCCATAGATCAATCAGGATGGGAAGATCACTATGGGTGACAAACTGACTAAAGTTCTGTTCATTTAGCTCAATCGGCGCTAATGGAACTAAAGCTTGATGACACTGACCACATGCTGGATCGGCCGTTAATTTTTCTTCAGGCACACGATTTTTAGCCTGGCAATTCGGGCATACAATGATCATCTAGCGCACTCCAATATGTTGATGTAAGAATTCTAATTGGGTCGAGACTGCTTTTTCAAACCATTCACCATGATAAATATCAAAATGCCGCATATTCCACTCATGATATTGTACAAATGGTGCAATATTGGTTGCGGTTTCCCGACTGGCTTCAATGGGAATCAGGCTGTCTTGTTGTGCTGCGATAAACAGGACAGGAATAGTGATTTTGCGGACTTCCTGAATAGGACGATAACGCATCAATTTAAAGAATACCCGGGCGGGGATATGACCACTCCAGTAATAATCTGGATTCACAATGGATAGATACCCTTCATAACTGTCTTGTGTCGGCATAAAACAGAGTTCATGACGATCAACCACCGGCAAGGTCTTGGGCGCCATTCCTACCTTTGCCCCCATATAATCCTGACTGGAAATCTTCAGGGCTTTGGGCAATTGCTGCAAAGGATAAAGTTTGGCACTTTCTGCACCATCAACAAAGGGTACCTGTACCATTACCGCCTGAATATTTTTTAGTTCTGCGGCCAATGTCAGTACATGCCCGCCACTCAATGCTGTTCCCCATAATACAATCCGTTTAGTATCAATAGATTTACGTGCCTGCAAATGCTGAATCATTGTACGCCAGTCTTCAAGTTGAGCACCGATCGATACCAGTTCACGCGGACGCCCGGTACTGCCTCCCCAATAGCGATAATCAAACAGAACCACCGCATAACCTGCACTGGCAAAACGTTGGGCATATTGTACCAGTTTAAAATGACGTAAAGCAGCCAGGCCATGAGCCATCAGGATCACAGCTGGTTTGTCAATCTGTTGAGGACGATAGAAATCCGCAGCAATCACTTCCTGACTGTTTTTGACATACAGTGGTTCGACTGTATAGGCGTACATACGCGCTCCATTGCGTTATTTTATAGTTGTAATCGTTTATAAATTTTTCAGAACTAGGCCATCATGTTTTCAGCTTAATGCTATCATAAAGCATATCAAGATAAATGACATAATGGAGTGACACCATGAGCGAAAATGTAGGCTTTGCTGGCCAAATTGGTCCTGAACATATCTCTCAAGTAGTTGAAAAAGGTTTTAAATCAATTATCAATAACCGTCCGGATATGGAAGGTGGCCCTGAACAGCCAACCAGCGTACAAATTGAGGAAGCTGCTCGTAGTGCAGGTCTGGATTATGTCTTCCAGCCAGTAGTTGCTGGCCAGATTACCGAGCTTGATGTGCGCACCTTTGCTAACCATTATAACGAATTACCAAAGCCGATCTTGATGTTCTGCCGTACAGGAAATCGCTCCAACAATTTATATCAGCTGGCGAAACAGATGGATCTGCTGGATGATTAAGATATTTGGGGGAGATGTACTTTTAGTCAACATCTCCTTTTAATTTCAGAGCTCAACCTATGAATAAATTCTTACTGGTTATATGTTGCAGTCTTGCATTGACGGGTTGTAGTTCAATGAATTTTAAGCCTACTGTGGGTGTGAGTGTGGGAACTTCTATTTAACTTTTAAAAAGAAGTTCTCAAAAAAAAACAGCGCCGAAGCGCTGTTTTTTTATTTTATAAGAGTCCAGTAAAAGGATCTGTAGAATTACAAGTAGGGGGTCCATAAGGACTATCATCAAATGGCTGACTAGCTTCAGATTCAAAATCAGCTTTTAATAATCCCAATGTATATACTAAGCTAGAATTTAAATCTTTAGTGCTTACATTTGTCTTAGCTTTGAATTCGACAGTTTGCCAACCTGCGTATTGACGTAAATACTGCACACTAAAATTGAATTTACCGGTAGCATCAGTTGTATACGTAAATGTTGAACTAATATTTCCATTTGGATCCACAAATCCGGTTGCTAACTGAATATTAGACTTATTAGTAATTTCACAATATGACTGGAAACGTGCAGGTAATTTTAAACTTTCAACAGCATTGATTTTATCAGTGGTTTCCTGTGCAGTATTTTTTAATTGTGCTACAACGCTGGATTGTTGATTAATTTGCTGCTGTTTTTGAGCAGTTGCGACTTCCAATGCCGCTGTTAAATCAGCATTAAGACTTGCAATATCTAAATTTAATTGATTAATAGTGCCATTAATCATAATAATTTGTTTTTGATATTGCTTAGCACTAGCTTCATCTTCATCAGCTTGAGCAAGTTGTAAATTTGTTTGTGCAGTAGCTAATCGTGAATTTTGTGTCCTAATTTCACTTTGTTTAGCTGAAATTTGAGAACGTAAACTTGTAATTTCACTTGATTGAACAGGAGCACTTTGTAAGCTAGCTAAAGTAGCTTCAGCTTGACGTACCTGATTATTTTGATTTACTAAAGTCTGTTTAACAGGAGCTAAACGTTCAACTTTAATATTTTCTAATTGAGCTTTGGTCATAAATAAACCTTGACCTGCACGTAACAAATCAATATTCATTGTGACACGATAATTAGGAAGAGGCACACCATAAATATCTACCACATGGGCTGAAAGAGCCTCTCTATAATATAAAGCATCTGCAGTTTTTTGTAATTCCCCAGATTTACCAAAGGTAATATTACCTATTGGCTGCTCTATTTGTCCTTTAGACACATTGAGTTTAAGTGTTTGTTCACTTAATTTTTCATTTGCATTGGTTATGGTAGCATTTAAAATAATGCCTGATTTAACAAGTGTTTCAGCGAGTGGACTTCCTGTCCTTGGTAGAGTAATACTGAATTGTGCATTTCCATCAGCGTCAGTTTGCTTAACTGAGCTTCCAGTAATAGTAACTTTATTAGTTTTTGTATCAACTACAGATAATGTAACATTTTGATTAGCAACTCCCCCCCCATTGCCGTCAATTGCTTTGACTGTAATAGTTGCATTATCACCGGTAATAACTAAAGTAGGCTTATTAGAAGTCACTTCCAAATGATACTGAGCAACCTCAGAGGTTGGAATAGATTCAATCACCTCTAGTTTTCTAGCTTGAGATGTAATTTTTCCAGTACCGTCTTTAAAAGTAGCATTCAAATTAACGCCATTAGCGATAAGATTGCGAGAATTTAAAATATTTGATGGATCTAATGATAAATTAAAAATAGCATTACCATTCGAATCTGTGGTTACTGTTGAACTACCATCAATCGTTATTCCATTTGATTGAGTATTTTCAATTGCAAGTGTTACTGGTTGATCAGATACACCACCACCATTTACATCGACCAGTTTAACAGTCACGACTACTGTATCACCCGTCACTAATAACTTAGGTTTATCACTGCTCATCAAAAGATGATAATTAGTCGGCACTGCATCAGGATTTGTTACTGTTCCTCCATCGGTCGGGCCTTCACCTGTCGAAGGGCTTCCATTGCCATTATTATAATATCCGTCACTACCACCACCACCACAGCCGGCCAACATTAATGCCAAAGTAAGAGCAGATAACTTCATACTTAATTGTTTACTAATCATTTAAATCCCCAAGTCCCTCTATCTTCAGAGTTTGTTATCAATCTTTATTTAATTATGCGTTATGTAACCACAGTTGAGCTTTTATGTAAATAAAGGTAAGCCAAATGTTTTGTATGCTAGCTTATAACAATCAAATAAATTTGATAAGAGCAATAAATGTACGACTTAATCATTATCGGTGCAGGCACAGCAGGAATCAGTGCCTATAAAGAAGCTATTAAATATACCCAAAATATTTTAATTATTAATGCCGGTTCATGGGATACAACATGTGCTCGTGTAGGCTGTATGCCGAGCAAGCTTCTGATTTCTTCTGCTAACCGTATGCATGAGATTAAAACTGCAGAAAATCTCGGATTACAGCATGATGCCGTAATAAATACCTCCACCGTTATGGATCGCCTGTATAAGCTTCGTGATCATTATATTCGGGCCACTTTAAAAGAAGTAGAACAATGGGATTCAGCCCATAAGGTATCAGGGCACGCCAAATTTACCAATGCTCAAACAGTCCAAGTAGACGGAAAATCTTATCAAGCTAAAAGTTTTATTATTGCAGTAGGCTCTCGACCAAATTTTGATGCTACCTTAAAAGATGAACTAGGCGATAAACTCCTGACATCTGATGAAATCTTTGAACTTACACAGCTACCTAAATCCTTAGCAGTGATTGGTAGTGGCGTTATTGCAATTGAATTGGCTCAAGCCATGCAACGTTTAGGGGTACGTACTACTATGTTTGCTCGTAGTCAGAAAATAGGTGCACTCACCAGTCCAACTCTACAAGCTTTGGTTAGAGAGCAGTTAAATAACGAGCTGGATATCAAATTTAAAACTTTACCTAATCAAGTCAAACTCCTTAATGATCAGGTAAAAATTGACTATATAGAGAATGATCAAAAACAAAGTCTTGAAGTAGATTATGTACTCTCAGCTACTGGACGTAGTTCTAATTTGGATCGATTAGGTTTGGAAAAAATTAATCCTGAATTCCAAGATGTTAAAAAGCTACCTATTAATAAAAAAACCAAGCAATTAGAAAACTTGCCTATTTTTATTGTTGGCGATGCAGCCCCTGATGTCCCAATTCAACATGAAGCTGCCCATAATGGTAAAGAAGTGGTCCAGAACTGCTTAAATTTTCCAGATGTTCAGCCTATTTCTGCCCTGACTCCTTTGGCAATCGTATTTAGCCAACCAGAAATGGCGATTATTGGACAAAGTTTCAAACAGCTAGAAGAGAAAAATACGGAATATATTAGAGGCTTTGTATCTTATGAAAGACAGGGACGCGCGTTAATTCTTTCAGAAAATAAAGGTGGGGCTGAAGTATATATAGATAAAATGTCAGGAAAATTATTAGGTGCTGAATTATTCTGCCCTCAAGCCGAACATCTAGCACACATGCTAGCCTGGATGATTGATGCAGAACAAGATATTCATCAGATTTTGGCAAAGCCTTACTATCATCCGACTTTAGAAGAAGGGCTAAGAACAGCATTTAAACATGCTCGTCGTCAGCTTGATCAACAGGAAGTAATTGACAATTCTTAAATATCTTAAAGAAGGATAGATAAAATTTAATTACTTCAAACAATATGGTGCAGCTAATAGCTCTGAAGTTTTGGCTGCACCTTGTTACTCTTTAACTCTTTTTTTAGATCATAAAGTATCAATAGAAAAATCTATAACCATGAAATCCCACGCATAAAAAAGCCCCCTGCGTGAGCAGAGGGCTTTTAGGAATAATGAGCTGGCGATGACTTACTCTCACATGGGAGACCCCACACTACCATCAGCGCTAAGAGGTTTCACTTCTGAGTTCGGGAAGGGATC